>JAYUTK010000026.1:0-23320 GCA_043755195.1 Gallionellaceae bacterium | reverse complement strand
GCGCGTCTTATTGCTCTGGATGGGTCCGATGAAGTGCCATTGCAACGGCAAATCCCGCAACGCCGCGATTTTATCCAGCGCCTCCTGCACATAGCTCTCGCCGAAAGCGCATTGCCCGGCCTGGCAGGCCTCGCGTACCGCAGCGGCAGGGAAAGCCTTGCTCACCGCCAGCAGCTCAACCCCTCCCGGACTCCGCCGCACTGTGCGCATAGCCTGCGCAAGGGCACGATGGACGGCTTGCAAGTTGGAAGCGATTGCGGTCATAATCAAACCGTTGTTGTGTATTGTCCAGAAGCCGCGTTGTGCGGTTCTGAAATCAGCGAGGATTATAATGGATATTACCGAACTGCTTGCTTTTGGCGTAAAAAACAAAGCTTCTGATTTACATCTCTCTGCTGGTTTGCCGCCCATGATTCGCGTGCATGGCGATATCCGAAAAATTAATTTGCCGCCCATGGAACACAAAGAAGTGCATGCCATGGTGTATGACATCATGAATGATGGGCAGCGCAAAATGTATGAAGAAAATAAAGAGATAGACTTCTCTTTCGAGATACCCGGCCTGGCGCGTTTTCGTGTCAATGCCTTTGTGCATAACCGTGGCGCGGGCGCAGTCATGCGTACCATTCCTTCCAAAATTTTGTCCTTGGAAGAATTAAAGTGCCCAAAAATTTTCGAGTCTATTTCCGACTTTCCACGCGGCATGGTGCTGGTGACTGGGCCTACTGGTTCAGGTAAATCCACTACGCTGGCAGCGATGGTTAATCATCGCAATGAAAACGAAATGGGGCATATTCTAACGGTCGAAGACCCGATTGAATTTGTGCATGAAAGCAAAAAAAGCTTAGTCAACCAGCGCGAAGTGGGTCCCCATACTTTGTCATTTCAAAACGCTTTGCGTAGCGCACTGCGTGAAGACCCAGACATTATTTTGGTGGGCGAAATGCGCGATCTGGAAACCATACGTCTGGCCATGTCGGCGGCTGAAACTGGCCACTTGGTGTTTGGCACACTGCATACCAGCTCGGCGGCCAAAACTATAGACCGGATTATTGACGTGTTCCCCGCCGATGAAAAGGAAATGGTGCGAGCCATGTTGTCTGAGTCTTTGCGCGCCGTCATCTCACAAACCCTGCTAAAAACTAAAGACGAGAGTGGGCGTGTTGCAGCACATGAAATCATGATCTGCACACCCGCTATCCGCAACTTGATCCGCGAGGCCAAGGTGCCGCAAATGTATTCTGCCATTCAAACAGGCGGTGCAATCGGCATGCAAACGCTGGATCAATGCCTGCAAGATCTGGTTAAGCGCAATGTAGTTTCTGTAGCCGAAGCGCGTACTAAGGCGGCTAACAAAGATACTTTTGGCACCGCTTAATTGTACTGTGTTACAAAACGCTGAAGGGCGCATTGCGGCGTTAAAATCAGGCTCAAAATGCTCATTTACTTTTATGTAAACTCCGCTTTTTCGCCCGATTTTGCCTTGCACTGCATCCCTTGATCGATTTGTAACACAGTACAATTAGCGCATCTAAATAATCAGGGAGTTCAATATGGAAAGAGAACAAGCTACCGAGCTCATACACAACCTGCTGCGCGGGATGATAACCAAGAATGCGTCTGACCTATTTATTAGCGCGGGTTTCCCGCCCGCTTTCAAGATAGATGGCGTGATGACTCCAGTCTCAAATCAGGCGCTATCTGCGAAGCATACGCTGGAGCTGGCTAACAGCATTATGAATGACCGTCAGATAGCCGAATTTGAAGCTACGCACGAATCTAATTTTGCTATCAGCCCATCAGAAATTGGCCGCTTTCGCGTCAACGTGTTCATGCAGCAACAGCGTGTGGGCATGGTATTGCGTACCATCACCACCAAAATTCCTGATCTCGAACAATTAGGACTGCCTAGTGTATTAAAAGATGTGGTGATGACCAAGCGTGGATTGGTCATTCTGGTTGGCGGTACGGGCTGTGGCAAATCCACCACTTTGGCGGCCATGCTCGGTTATCGCAATAAAAATAGTCGCGGCCATATCATCACCATCGAGGATCCGGTGGAATACGTGCATGACCATATTAACTGCCTCGTTACTCATCGTGAAGTTGGCGTTGACACCGATTCCTGGGAAGCTGCTTTGAAAAACACACTGCGCCAAGCGCCCGATGTGATTCTGATCGGGGAAGTTCGCGACCGCGAAACCATGGAGCATGCCGTCGCGTTCGCCGAGACCGGCCACCTGTGCATGGCTACTTTACATGCCAACAGCGCCAACCAAGCGTTGGATCGTATCATTAATTTTTTCCCGGAAGATCGCCGTGAACAGTTGCTGATGGATTTATCGCTCAACATCAAAGCGCTCATTTCGCAGCGACTTATTCCACACACCGACGGGGTAGGCCGTGTAGCTGCGATGGAGGTTTTGCTCAATTCACCGCTGATTGCTGACATGATTTTTAAGGGTGAGATTCTCTCCATCAAAGAAGTAATGTCGAAATCGCGTGAATTGGGCATGCAAACTTTTGACCAAGCCCTGTTCGACCTGCATGAATCTGGGCAAATAGGCTACGCCGAAGCACTAAAGAATGCAGACTCAGTCAACGACCTGCGTCTGCGCCTCAAGTTGGAAAGTAAAAACTCAAAAGATAGAGATGTGATGTCGGGGACTGAGCATCTAAAGATGACTTAATGCAAGGGCATGACTAACTGCGATTACTGCCCGCCACCATTTTGTATTCAAACAAACGGCATTCAATCGCGCCATTAAATAATGGGGTGCGACGCGAAACGGACAGGCGTATAAATTTAGGCATACGCAAATCGGACGTGAACAAATAGGCATTCCAGCCGCCAAATTTTTTCTTCAGCACATCGCCCAGCTTGGGGTACAAGGCTTCAAGCTCTTCCAGATTTCCCATCCGTTCGCCATACGGCAGATTGGCCACCAACACACCGTGCTCGGCAGGTGCGGAAACTTCTAGCACGTTAGCCTGATTGAGCATCACGGCGGGGCGTAGTCCGGCATGTTCCAGGTTAAGGTGCGTAGCCTTGAGTTCCTCGCCGTATAGATCACTGCCAAAAATCGGCAATTCGGTCACTGGTTTTTGTGCCGCTTGGGCTTCATTGCGTAAATCACGCCAAGCAGCGGCTTCAAAATTTTTCAGCTTCTCAAATGCAAAATTGCGATCTATGCCGGGGGCGATGTTAAGCGACATTTGTGCCGCTTCGATGAGGAAGGTGCCGCTGCCACACATCGGGTCAAGCAGCGGTGTACCGGGTTGCCAGCCCGCCAGCAATAAAATTCCCGCTGCCAGATTTTCGCGCAGTGGCGCAATGTTGGTGTATTGACGCACACCGCGCTTGAACAGCGCGTCACCGGAGGTATCCACATACAAGGTAAAACGGCTTTGTTCGAGAAAGGCGTGGATGCGTATGTCCGGCGTATGGGTATCCACGCTGGGACGTTCACCGGTGAGCGCGCGGAATTTATCGCAGATCGCATCCTTTATTTTCAACGTGGCGAAATCCAGACTCTTCAGCGGGCACTTGATCGCCGCCATGTTGACGCGGATGGTGCGCGTGTTGTCGAACCAATCGTTCCACGGCAAGGCGTAAGCCGTGTCGTAGATATTTTGCTCGCTCTGATAATGCGCCATCGCCACGCGCCACAGCACGCGGCTGGCAATGCGGCTGTGCAAATTGACGCGGTAACCCAGCGTCCACTCACCGGAAAAATGAACGCCACCATCGGTCGCACGCACACCTTGCGCACCCATGGTTTCAAGTTCGTTGTGTAATACAGTTTCCAGGCCGCGTGGGCAGGGGGAGAAAAAATCAGGCATCAGAATGGTTTTACGGTAACGAGAATAACGATCACGATCAAAATAATCACTGGTACTTCATTAAACCAGCGATAGAAAATATGGCTGCGGGTGTTGAGGTCGGCGGCGAATTGTTTAACTAGTTTGCCGCAGTAGTAGTGATAGACCAGCAACAACAGCACCAAGGAAAATTTGACCCACATCCAATCACCGCCTATGCCGTAGCCCAGCCACAACCATAGCCCAAAGCCCACTGCCAGCCAGGCTATCGGCGTAACGAAGCGATACAGCTTGTATTCCATTAACTTGAGCCGCGCGATTTCGGCAGACTCGGTTGCCATCGCGTGATTCACAAAAATGCGCGGCAGATAAAATAATCCAGCGAACCAGCTGATGACAAAAATAATATGAAATGCTTTAACCCACAACATGAACTACCTCATTGAGAAAGCCGCCGCCGGAACAACACCAGCGACACATAAAATCCGAATAGTGTAAAACTCAGCAACACCGCAACATGCAGCAACAGCGAGGGCGGCACTATACCATTCATCAGTGGCCGGGCGATTTCTACCGCGTGTGACAGCGGCAACACAGATGACACCGCTTGCAGCACAGGCGGCAATTGAGTGACCGGAAAAAATACGCCGGATAAAAACATCATGGGTGTAATTGCCAACGTGAAGTAGTACATGAAAAAGCTATAGCTGGGCGCGAGCGCAGTCATAATTAATCCGAGCGCGGCAAAGCACAGCCCTACGAATAGCGACAGTGGAATCAGCCACAATGACAGCAGCGAATGCGACAAGCCCATCGCCCAGATCACCACCAGCACCGCCAAGCCCGACAACAAACTCTTGCTTGCCGCCCACAGGATTTCCGACAGCACAATATCATCCAGTGTGACTGGCGTATTCAATATCGCCTCCCAAGTGCGCTGTTCGTGCATACGCGCAAAGCAGGAATAGAGCGCCTCGAAGGTGGCGCTGTTCATAGTGCTGTAACACACCGTGCCAGCAGCTAGAAATACCAGATAAGAAGTACCCCCCATCTGCGGCAACATGCTACCCAGACCCAATCCCAGACCCAGCATATAGATCAACGGGTCGGCTAAATGGCCAAGGATGGAGGTGGCCGCCATTTTTTTCCACACCAAAAAATGGCGCTGCCAGATTGGGATAAACCTGAGGCTAAGCCGCGGTGGGGCAAAGTGGTTGGTATTCATTTCACCACTCCTGTCATTCCCGCGCAAGCGGGAATCCAGTTAGTCAACAATTCTACGCTGCGCAAAAAACCAAGCAGTTGTTCCGCTTCGCGGGTGTTATTTAATTTTCTGGATTCCCGCCTGCGCGGGAATGACGAAGTTAAAATCATTCACGCATCTCCCGTCCGGTTAGTTTTAAAAATACATCTTCCAAATTCGCCGGGCGATGCAGATAGCGCAACTCACCATGTTCACCCAAGTGGGTCAACAACGGTTGTGCATCGTCCACATAACAAAATGCGGTTTCGCCACTCACTTCAAAACGCCGCGAAAACTGCGCTGCGTGTTGCTGCGCCCACTCCGTTACCTGCTCGCCAAATATTTCCACCACCTGCGCCTCAATGTGTTCGGCAATCAGGGCTTGCGGGGTGTCCTGCGCAATCATGCGGCCTTCGTCAAGGATAGCCAAGCGATGGCACAGACGCTCGGCTTCATCCATAAAATGTGTGGTGAGCAATAATGTTTTCCCTTGCGCCGTGAGTTCACGCAAACGCTGCCAGATCAGATGGCGAGCTTGCGGATCCAGGCCAGTAGTCGGTTCATCCAGAAAAATAATATCCGGATCATTTACCAAGGCGCGCGCCAAAGTCAGGCGACGTTTCATTCCACCTGAAAGCGTGGGAATTTTGGCATCACGCTTAGCGCTGAGATTGGCGAAATCCAGCAACATCGGAATACGCGCCTCAATCTCGTCATCGGTCATGTCAAAGTAACGGCCATACACGCGCAGATTTTCGGTCACAGTAAAATCGGGATCGAGGTTGTCCATCTGCGGCACCACGCCCACGCGCAAGCGCGCTACCCGTGCCTGTAGCGGCACAGCATGTCCCAGCAAACTTAGTTCACCCTTGTCCGCCTCGATCAAACCCAACAACAAACGCAGCGTGGTCGTTTTACCCGCGCCGTTGGGGCCGAGCAAACCAAAGCATTCGCCGCGCTGAATGTCCAGATTTAGTCCATCCACCACCCGCTGACCGGCATAGGATTTCTGTAAGTTTTTGGCGTGTATAACGGCGTTCATAAGGGATGCTCAAGAAAATGCTGGCGTACTACCTCTTTCAATTCTATCAGGCGGCCATGGAAGTAGTGGCCTGTTTCCGGCATCACCACGATGGGCAGATGTTGCGGGCGCGCCCACTGCATCACTTCGTCCAACGATACCACCTCATCCTGATCGCCATGTATCAATAGGGTGTCAGACGGCACGTCAGGCATCGCGAATCGCCCCACTGCCGGCGCCACCAATACCATGCGCCGCGGGCGCAAGCTCTGCGCCGCGCATGCCTGCACATAGCCACCGAAAGAAAAGCCGGACAGAATCAGAGGCAGATCGCCATATTCCTGCTGCCCATACCTCACAATCGCAATAGCATCGTCCACCTCACCGTTGCCATGATCATATACACCCTCACTTGCACCCACCCCACGAAAATTAAATCGCAGCGCGACAATGCCCAGTTCGGCAAAGGTTTTAGCCAGTGTGGTTACAACCTTGTTCTCCATCGTGCCTTCCATCGTCGGCAGCGGGTGGGCTATTACGGCAATGGCGCTTGGGGCACTATCGGGTAAGTGAATGATGCCTTCAAGGTTACCGGCAGCACCGTGGATGGAATAATTTTTTAGAATAGGCATGTAAATTAGAGAATTTAAAATAAACAAAATTGCTTTGTACTCTGATTGAATCACCATTAGCTGCTAGGCAGCTGCTAGGCAGAAAGACGCACTTACTCTTCACGATATTTTCCAATCTCATATCTTCAACCGCTCCACTACCCGCCCGTTTTTCAAATGCTCTTCAATAATTTCATCGAGGTCTTGTTCGTCCACATAGGTGTACCACACACCCTCTGGGTAAACCACCAGCACCGGACCTTCGTCGCAGCGATCCATGCAACCCGCCGAGTTGATGCGGATGCGATTTTCTTCGGACGACAGACCCAGTGCCTTGATCTTATTCTTGACATAGTCACGCATTTTTTGTGCGCCAAAATTGTTGCAACATCCTTCCCCCGCCTGGCGCTGGTTGGTGCAAAAGAAAACGTGTTTTTGATAATGGCTCATATAGGATTATTTTTTATACGCCAGAGATATCCCAGCATAACAAGAGGAAAAATAAATGCGACAAATTGTGACAGGTCGTTGTAGTTTAGCAGGTGGCCATAATCCCATTGATACATACGCCGGGTAGTGGCAGGCATGCTGCTATCCAGTATCCAATGTGCTAGCACCAAGTAGGTTAGTGTGACTATTGCGGCACACCACAACAATAAAATTCGCGCTAACCGTGCAGCGGCAATCAGCATCAATATACCGACAAAAACACCCAGTACGGCCTCGCTATTCAGCCACAGCAGCAGCGCCCAAGATTTAAGCAAGATAGCTGCAGCACCAAATTTGACCACCGCCACCAAGCATAATATCGCCATCAGGGTACTCACTGCATGATGATGTTTACGTAACAAGGTTAACAGCAGCAATCCAAGCATCAATAAATTAAGGGCCACCGCTACGCTTTCCATCCAGATGAACGGCTTCATCTGCACATCAGAAAATGGAGTGTGAGCCACGGTGCTAATGAACACACTATTCAACATGGGCAGCGAGGGGTTAATTTGTGCAAACATCCACAACACTACCAGTGCCAGGCCAAAGTCCATCGTGCTGCCGCCATGAAACATGCGATAGCGCCATTGCATCAAATGCAACGTAAACCAAACCCGTGGTGCGATACTCACTGCCAGGAATGCGCCCAATGCTGTGCCACTTGTATTTGTGAGCATGTCTAAATTTGAACTGATGCGAGTGGGCAAATACATCTGGGTATATTCCATAGCAGCAGAGAGCGCTACTCCACCCAGCGTAGTGAACAACACCGTCATAGGCACTGAAACATATTTTCTAAGTACCAGCGCCAGTAGTAAACCAAGCGGTAAATATGCCAGCAAATTGGTGACCGCATCCAGCCAAGTATATTGTAGCGACAATGGCACGACCAAGATATCTGAGAAATTCAAACCCCGTGAGCGCCAGCCAGAGAAGGGCGACAAGCTGGCATATACAATAAACAGCACATATGCCACCGCAAGATAAGTACGCAGCCGACCTTGTGAAAATGGGATAGGAAATTTATGCATAAGCTAAATTAAAATTAAAGATGCAGTTGCATACAATTTTTTGGGGAATTATTTGGGCCACCTCGAATCTACTCCTTATGATAGAGTATTTACAAGAGTGATTATTTGTATGTGAGTACGCTACCTAGTTTAATTTCGACTACGAAGTAATTTCAAGAAACCCTATTTGAAGGAGATCACATGTTATCCATTCGAATCATTATCGCAACCAGCCTGACTATCACGCTGTTATCAGCCTCCACTGTTTTTGCTGGCAACAGCCCTAACGACATAAAACAACGTATAGGTACTGGTAACCCTGTAGCAGGCAAGGAAAAATCGGCGATGTGCCAAGGCTGCCATGGTGAAGATGGAAACAGTGCATCCCCAGACTTCCCCAAACTTTCTGGACAATATGCAGCTTACATCATAAAACAAATCAAGGATTTTCAATCGGGTGCGCGCAAAGACCCGGTTATGTCTGACATGGCAGCTACGGTAACAGAAAATCAAGACTTGCTCGACATAGCAGCTTACTTTGCCAGCCAGAAACAAATGAAGGGAGACAAGCCTGAGGAGAATGCGTGGGCAAAAACGAGATTTACAGATGATAATGGCTGTGCCACCTGCCATGGAAAAAACGGCAAAGGCTTGGCTCCCAACAACCCTATTGCGCCTGTTATCGGTGGCCAGCACAAAAAATATCTAGTCAAACAACTCAAAGATTTCAAGAGCCATACCCGTACCAACGAACCAAGTGGAATGATGGAATCATTTGCTGGAATTTTGTCCCCTGCCGAAATATATAAAATTGCAGGTTATATTTCTGGGTTGTAGCATGTTGTGTCTGTGGAGTGATATTTAACGACAATTTTTCGATCAGAAATGCCCTGCATTACCTTGCAATCTGTTTTTATTTATCATGGGCGAACCTTAAAAAGGAATAGTCCATTCAGATAGCAAATATCTATACCGATAATTGGGGCCATTCAAAGCCGCGCTCTGACTGAAGCCAGCGCGCACACGAACCGTATAACCACGGTCTGGCGAGCTTTGTAAGCTGCCCTCAAGCAAATGTGTTGCTGTATTCGAACCGCTGTCAAAGCTTTGCTGCCCTACCCCACCTGTCACACTAGCATTCCACCCCGGAATTTTTTTACGCCAGCCTAATGCCAGCATAGCTTCATCATAACGCGCTGGGTTGAAGTAAGTGTTTGCGGTGTTCCCAGTTGAGCTGGTATAAGTGCGGTAACGCGCTTGGAGTGTCAGTCCTGAATCAAGGTTGGGTTGAAAGATCAATTTTAATCGGCCATGATTTCTAGCATTGTCATCAGAAAATTCTTGGCGTCCCACCAACCCAAGCAAAGTTACACGCTTACCTAAACCACGTTCCAGCGAAGCACCCACAAAATTAAAATGGATACCACTGTCCAATGCCTTTTCGGTTTCAACTAGATCTCGGTTAATAAACAACTCTAATCCTGTGTACGCAGTCAACGCTCTGCGATACGCGCCCTCCAGCGTCAGCAAATTTCCCTTCTCCTGAACAAGCAAGCCGGTGTTCAATTGCCAGCCATATGCAGTAGCTGGGTTGATGTTGCGATGAAAAAAAATAAGCTGTTGTGCGCTACGCGACCAATTATTTTTCTCATACTTGTGCGTAGTCAAGCGCATGCCAGTCAGCCAATCCGCATTTCGGTAAAAGGGGGAATACTCAAGTGAAATGCGCCGCGTAGAAAAGCCTTCGTTGTCCTGCGACCAAAAAACCCCCGCGCCGACAGCTTGATTGAATTGTGCATCTATATCAGATCCACTGGCCGTTACACTAACAAAACTTGCAACAAACCCCAGAAGAATTTCATACCGCCAAAATTTCACTTGGTTCCCCAATTTTTTTTTAGATTCAATAATTCGGAAAGATAACCCCACAGACATACCGGCTGCATAATCAAGCTGTAACCCAAGGTGTAAATAAGAAAGCCATCAATGTTAGTGCGCACTCGCAAATTCATTTTATTGAACATTTTTTTACCAAAGAAAAACATGATGTAGTTCATAACCATCGCAATCGGCAACAATGCTAAGGTCATCGGGCCAACTATCCAGTAAATTCCTAACGCCGCCAGCACCAAGCCGGGAATAAAAAATACGGTGAAGATAAGATCAAGCAATGGGAACAGCAAATTCCAGTAAATAAAAAAAGTAGATAAGCGCGGCGTCAGCAAAATGCCAGGATATTTTTTGAAGGCTTCGACCATCCCTCTCGACCAACGCTGGCGCTGGCGGGCAAATTGTTTGAGTGTAGCGGGGACATTAGTAAAAATACAGGCATCTTCACAATGACCCACACGATATCCACGTTTAAGTATTGCCCATGTCAGAACAATATCTTCGCCTACGCAATCCGGCCACCCCCCCACCTCAATCAAAGTTTGCTTGTCATACAGGGAGAATGCCCCTTGCGCCACCAAGGTCCCATGAAAAAGCGATTGCACCCGCTTAATCGCGGCAATTCCATGAAAATAATCCCACTCTTGCGCTTTAGTAATCCAGCTCTCACGAGAATTTTGAACCAGCACCGTACCAGCCACCACCCTAGTATTGGGCGGGTCTCCATAATACCGCTCGACAATGTTTTGCAGCGAATCTGCATACAGGTAGGAATCTGCATCTAGCGTCACAATCATGGAATAGCTGGCCACGGCCAAGCCTTGATTAAGTGCCTTGGCTTTGCCACCATTTTTTTGCAGGCAAATAAATTTTAGCCAAGGATAACGCGCCACTTCATCCATCACAATCGCAGCTGTTGCATCCCGCGACCCATCATCAATCACAATAACTTCGAATGGTGCTGGGTAGGTTTGCAAGTCTATGCTTCTCAGTGTTTTTGCAATGATGGTTGCTTCGTTGTATGCAGCAATCAAAATGGTGAAGGAGGGATATTTTTCCAGACGCTTGCCTTCTGGTCGCCTATCCATAATTAAGCTGGTCAGCAAAAACGCATTCATAAAGCCAGGAAGAATGGCAATCCCAAGAATCACGAATGCAGCCAAGACAAAGCTGATATGTGTAGCAAGCTCAAAGAACCAATGTTGGGCTAAATAAATAGACAACGCTGTCCACATCAGTGCAACAAAAATGGCAATAAAAAACTTCGTTTTTACTGAAACATATCTAGCAGCTTTGCGCTGAGTAGCGTACAAAATTTTGTGTGAATGGAGCGTCATGCGGGGTAGTAGACTGTCAAGGAAATAAGCTGCCCTGTAGCAGCTTGCTGAAATTGCAATATAGCAATAAAAAATTGCTCAATTTTACACTATGTAATTTCCCGCCAATCTAAACCCTCATCCTGAGTCGCCACGGCAATCCAGTCTTTATCGCAATTAAGTGCTGCACTCAATGCGCCGACCGCCAACTCCGGGGTATTATTTCTACTACTAAGGTGTGCCGCCACGATATGTTGCAAGCGGCTATTGTCCAAGCGAGACAATAGCGCTGCTGCATCCGCATTATTCATGTGGCCGAAGCGACCACCCACACGTTGCTTCAGGCTGGTTGGATACTGGCCGTTAGCAAGCATGGCAGCGTCATGGTTGCATTCCAATACCAGCGCATCACAGCCGGTCAGTGTCTGCTCAATATGCTTGGTTGAGCAGCCAGTATCGGTCAACACGCCCAGTCGCCTTACCCCATCGCTGAACACATATTGCACCGGCTCCGCAGCGTCATGCGGCACCAGATAAGGCTGCACCCATAACTCACCGATAGCAAAAGGAGTGTGCGGATCAATTTCTGTTACATCCGGCAGACTTGTTAAATCTTTGCCATGCGCTAGTCGCGTGCCGTGGGTCAACCATACCGGGATGGAATATTTGCGCGCCAGTCGTGCCACACCAGCAACGTGATCGCCATGTTCATGCGTCACTACAATGCCACTGAGGCTGTTGGCAGTCAGTCCCAGACGGGCCAGACGCATACTGGTTTCATTCAAAGAAAACCCGCAGTCCATCATCACGCAACTTGCGCCGAACTGCACCACCAGAGCGTTGCCTTCGCTACCGCTGCCGAGTGATGCGAAGCGCATGGTTGGTGGCAATTATTTGACCAACTGCTTATACAACGACTCGATAATAAGCTGCGAAGTCTGATCTCGGCCACCCTCGATATTGAGCACATTCACCTCGCAGGCAGAGTTGTTTTCAACTACCGTCACCTGATAACGCGCTGAACTTTCACCCGGCTCTATACTTTCGTCAGTCCGCCAAAATTTCAACCGCTCAAGCAAGCTTTTTTTCGGCTCAACTTTCTTGGGTGCATTTATAAAATAAACCCCGTTAGCACGATCTAAGTCACCCACCGCTATACCGGCTTGTCCCAGCGCCAGACCCACTTTGCGCCAGCTTTTGTCGAAAGGTTCGCTCAAGACGATGCGCTTGCCACCCTCCGCCATCTCTTGCAGCGCGATCGGAGCGGGCGCAGCACCCAGTTGAGTTTCAGCGATAGCTTCTGGTGTGGTTATATCCGCTGTATCGCCACCCAGCTTGACCATCAACAACTGCAACATGCTCGCTTCCATTTCTGGATCGTGACCGCGCGAACGCCATGTGAAGCCATTCATATCGGCATTCTGCACCTCTTCCATGCCACGATGGCTGATGTAAATTTCCGTGCTTAATCCATCCTTGCTGCGCTCCAAGCGCGTTTGATACATATCTTTTTCGTCTGATGAATATACCTTGTCGAAAATTTTTCCAATCACACTGCGTACTTTTCCTTGTGGAATTTTTGCACGGTTTTCCTGCCAATCGGTTTCCATTAGACCCGCTTCTGGATGTTCGGACTGAACAATAAAACCATTGTCCTGCCAGAATGCTTTAACCAATGGCCAAACATTCTCTGCCCGGTCCGCCATCACCAGCCAGCGCTGCGGCCCATTACGTTCCAGACGTACAGATTTTATTTCCGGCAACACATTGCTGGCAGAAACAACTGGAGCCGCTGACCCGCCACGGCTGTAATCGGAATAAACCGCCACGGCTTCACCGCCATCTTCCGGGACAATGTAGCGATCACCCGCCACCGGCGTAGTCAAGTCAGGGGGCACGTCCAGCGCTTGCACCTTGGTTGTGCCAGACTTGTAATCTACTCGCCTGCTTTCAACGGTGCTGCATCCAGATAATGTCCACAAGCCAAATATCAATACAGCAAGATGTAGTGTTTTCATGCGACCCTTAAAATTATTCGCTTCTATTTTATTGCTCCCGCTTGCCGCATGGCCTGCTCCACCACGCCTTGCGCGGCATCAGACAGCGGCGTGAGCGGCAAACGCAGCACATTTTTAATCTTGCCCATGCGCGCCATAGCCCATTTGACCGGGATCGGGTTAGCCTCGACGAACAAGTGACGATGCAAACCGAGCAAGCGGAAATTAATCTCGCGCGCCTTCACCAGATCACCCTTTAATGCGGCAGCACACATCTCGTGCATCAATCCGGGTGCGACATTGGCGGTCACTGAAATCGTGCCATGCGCGCCCAACAACATCAGCGCTAGCGTGCTCGCATCATCGCCGCTATACACGAAAAAATTTTTTGGCGCGCGTTGCAACAGATCACTGCCGCGCTCCATGTCACCCGTGGCATCCTTAATACCGACAATATTGGGAATCTGCGCCAACCGCAACACAGTGTCATTAGACATATCCGCACAGGTGCGGCTAGGCACGTTGTAAAGAATGTGTGGCATGTCCACCGCTTCGGCAATTGCTTTGAAATGCAGATACAAACCTTCTTGCGTAGGCTTGTTGTAGTAAGGCACCACAGTCAGCGAGGCATCCGCGCCAGCCTTCTTGGAAAAATCGGCCAGTTCAATGGCTTCCGTTGTGGAATTCGCACCGGTGCCGGCAATGATGGGAATGCGCCCAGCAGCATGCTTCACCGCCTCGGCGATCAACAACTCATGCTCAACCACATCCACCGTAGGCGATTCGCCCGTCGTGCCGACCACCACAATGCCATCCGTGCCTTGGGCAATGTGAAAATCAATCAGCGCACGAAAAGCCGGGAGATCCAGACTACCGTCTTCCAGCATGGGGGTAACAATTGCAACCAGACTGCCTTTAATCATGATTTTTGGAACCGCCGAAACAAGTCCTGCGTGGGTCTAAATGAGGTGCGTATTCTACCGCAATCTAGCAGAGCGCTAAAGTTTTGCATCAGCTGCTGCCGGATATACAGAATCAAAAAAGCACGCCTAGGCGTGCTTTTTTATTAACCAAAACAAGCTCTCTTAACGATTGCCAAAGTTGTTACCGCGTCCCAACGAAAAACCAGTTGCCGGACGCCGAGCCTGTGCCGGCGCACCAGAGTTAGCGCCTCTCGCTGGGGCGTTATTACCGAAACGATTATGCGACTGCCCTTCGCGGCGTGCGCCATCCGGGTGGCCGCGACGGCTATCTGATGGAGTGTGCCGCCCGAAACCACCGGGTTTACCACGCGGAGCAGAAGAGGGCGAACGGGGCTTGAATCTGGGCTCCAGACCGGGAATGGTGTGAGCGACGATGCTCTGGCCGGTGTAGCGCTCAATTTTGTGCAGGTTCACTGCATCGCGATTAGAGGCAAACGACACCGCAACTCCAGTTGCCCCAGCACGTCCAGTACGACCGATACGATGCACATAGTCTTCCGCAGCTTTGGGCAAATCAAAATTAATCACATGCGAAATGCCGGCCACGTCAATTCCGCGCGCAGCCACGTCAGTCGCCACCAAAACACGCACCTGGCCCCGACGCAAATTAGTCAACGTGCGATTACGCTCGCGCTGATTCATATCGCCATGCAGCGCAGCAACCGAATGCCCCTGCGCCGACAAACTATCCGACAAGGAATCGGCATCGCGCTTAGTCGCGGTGAAAACAATCGCTTGGTTCACTTCAGTATCGCGCAGCAGATGGTCGAGCAGGCGATTTTTGTGCGCCATATCGTCCACGTACATCAGGCGCTGCTCGATGTTTTCGTGGCGCGCTTGCGTTGCTGCAATGCTGATACGCTTGGGATCCTTGAGCAGGCGTTTAGCTAAATTGCCAATCACACCATCCAGTGTGGCGGAGAACAATAGTGTCTGGCGCGTGGCCGGTGTAGCCGCAGCAATACGCTCCACGTCGTCAATGAAACCCATGTCCAACATGCGATCTGCTTCGTCCAGAACTAACATTTCCAGACGCGAAAAATCAATACGTCCGCGCTCGATATGGTCAATCAAACGACCGGGTGTCGCGACCAAAATATCCACTGGATTGGACAGCAGTTTGTTTTGCAGCGGGTAAGGCATACCGCCCAACACGCTGACTACTTTCAGGCGCATGTTCTTGCCATATTTGGTGGCCGCTTCCGAAACTTGCTGCGCCAATTCGCGTGTTGGGGTCAACACCAATACGCGCGGACCTTTGCTACGTACAGCAGAAGGTTCAGCAATGCGGTGCAAGGCTGGCAAAATAAAGGCAGCGGTCTTGCCCGTGCCAGTTTGAGCAGAGGCCATGAGATCGTGACCCGCCAATGCTTCGGGAATAGCCTGCGCCTGAATCGGAGAAGGAATAGTATAGCCCGCTTCTTCTACCGCCTTAAGTATGGTTGGATTCAGACCCAGAGAGGCGAAGGTGATGGCAGCTTCGGTTGTTTCAATACCGCTTGCTACTTCAGCCTTAACTGCTGCAGTTTTAACTTCCGAAGTTTTAGCCGTAAGCGTTTTAGCCGTTATTGTTTTAGTTGCTGTGTTTTCAATAGACACGTTTGTTCCTTAAAATAAAATTAAAGCGCTTGTGTGGTTAAAAACCACACAACAAAAATTCAGTAGGGAGAAGTTCTCTACCGGCGCAAAAACATCGTCGCTAACCGGTAAAGCTAGATGGCGCTATACAATCTGCGCACAAAAGAAAGGTCAGGAAACGATGAACCAACGCTGCATAAGCTATGCAACGAGGCGCGCATTATACCCAGTTATTAAATAAAAGCCAGCGCGTGATTATTCAACTAGTGAACAGGCATGTGATCTGGTGCTCGTAGGTGGTCATTTTTAAAGGCGCGCGATGCTGTTTGGTAGTATGCAATGGCCTCACTCAAGCGCTGCGGATCAACCGCAGTAGGTGTCGCCTCGTAGGTATTCGGGTCTATGCGAAAACTTTCCACCCGGCGTTGCGGCAATAAAACAGTTAACACCCCTTGGCTGAGATAACCCAATTCCTGGTAGTTGCTGATGAATACCCGTTCCGGGTTGCCACCTTTTTCAAAGAAGGGGCGGCCAAAAAAGAAATCGTCACCTTCTTTACCGAGCACCTCCATCAGCGTGGGCGCAATATCAATCTGGCTGACCATGGGCGTGTAAATGCCGGGTTTTAATAATGCCGGGGCATAAAAGATCAGTGGGATATGATAATTTTTTACCGGCAATTTGCTCTTGCCTGCGACAGCAGCGCAATGGTCGGCCACGATCACAAATAAGGTATCGTTGAACCAAGGTTTGGTTTTTGCCTCGTTGATAAATTTTCCAATGGCGTAGTCAGTGTATTCCACCCCTCCCTCGCGACCGCCCGGAGAAGGTATGTCTATTCTGCCATCGGGGTAGGTGTAGGGACGATGGTTGGAGGTGGTCATAATTTGCGCGAAAAATGGCTTGTTTTTTATAGCCTCCTGATCCAACACCGTCAAAGTATTATCAAACAACACCTCATCGGCCACGCCCCAGACATTTTCAAACATCACTGACTCTTTTGGAAAGTCTGTGCGGTCTATAACTCGATAATCATTAGCTCCATAATAAGCGTTCATGTTGTCGAAATAGCCATATCCGCCATAAAAAAAGAAGGCGGAAAATTCTTGGTACTCCAACAGCTCTCCGATAGTAGAGAGATGCTCATTGTTAGGGCGACGGACTATGGCCTGCCCCGGCACTGGCGGTGTGCCCAAAGAGAGCGCCTCCAGCCCGCGCACAGTGCGAGTGCCAGTTGCAAACACCCGTTCAAATTTCAGTCCTTCGTGTGCCAGCTTATCCAGATAGGGAGTCAGTCCTGTAGTCGCACCATAAGCTCCAAGGAAAGAGGCGGACAGGCTCTCAACCGAAATCAGTACGACATTTCGCGGACGCTTGAAAAATGGAGTGTCGTCATCAGCCGCATCTATGCCCATATTTTGCTGCAATGCGACGGACAATGGTACGCGTTTGACGCCCAGTTTTTTTAGCGTAGCATCGGCTGCCTCTTGCGGAATGGTTTGATAGAACTTGTCGTAATCCAGCTCATTGCGCCGCATTGCCGCAGCAAATGTGAACAGGCCATTGCCGGACAGTTCATCCGCGTAGGCATTATTAAGCCCCTCCATCTGATCAACATTGCTCACGCTAATACTAAGTGCAGGCAACAGAACCGCAGCAGCAATGAGTGCCCAGCGCCCGGCTTGGGTGACTGGCCTGGCATCAATCGCGCGCACCTTGAAACGCAACAGCCACACGACTACTGCGGCCATGATACCGATGGCTGAAAATATCCAGGCTACTGGATATGACTCACGGATATTGCCGATCACCTCCTGCGTATATAGCAAATAATCCACGGCTATAAAATTAAAGCGCGTAGAAAATTCTATCCAGAAAGTGGCTTCGGCTACTGCACCAAACAATAACAATGCGATTGCGCCCCACAACCAAACCATACGCAATCTGCTGTGCCAGGGACTGGCGCGCCAGCGATTCGGCAACACTGCTTCATACAGACAGACAAATGCAATCAATACCGCGACAACTGCCACATCAAAATAAAATCCCTTGATGATGATGCTAGGCCAAAGCGACAACTCGACCAAATCGAAACCAGCATAGAGACCTAGACCGATACGGGTCGCGCTAAAAATACCCAACACGATAAGCGCGATCAGCACTGGAAACATTGGTACTGCGGCGCGTAGCCGCTGATAAAATGGTTGCATAATTTATTGGCCTATTGAAACTGAAAAACTCAGTTAAACCACAGAGGCACAGAGGAAAAACAAAACATTGCATTGTCAAGCAAAATCACCCACCGAGTTAGCGACTATTGCCAACAACTCATTGAATCATGGCCGTTCTCTGCGTCTCTGTGGTAAGAGGTTTGGGTTGAATTAACAATCAACTATATCTATTTCTGGCACATGGGACAAAAAAAGCTAGACCGCTGCCCCTGCTTGATTTGTTTGATAGCCACACCACACACGCGGCACATCTCCCCTGCGCGTCCATAAACGCCGTAGTGTTGTTGAAAATACCCAGGCTTACCATCGCTGCCGACAAAATCACGCAGGCTGCTTCCACCCAGCACAATCGCTTCCGATAAAGTGTCGCGTATGGTTTGTACCAAGCGCACACAACGCGGCTTGCTTAACTTACTGGCAGGAAGCTGTGGCCGTATGCCGGCACGGAACAAAGCTTCATTAGCGTAAATATTCCCTACGCCCACCACCAGATGGTGATCCATGATAATCAGCTTAATCGCCACATCGCGTGTGCGGGTGGCGCGATACAGATACTCACCATCAAACTCATGTTCCAGCGGTTCCAGCCCAAGCTTAATCAGCAACGGATGCTGAGCCGGGTCGCCAACGTGCCACAGCACTGCGCCAAAACGACGCGGATCGCGCAAGCGCAACAACATTCCGTTTGCCAGAATCAGATCGAAATGTTCGTGATGCTGAACCGGTGTGTCCACAGACAGAACGCGCAAACTGCCGGACATGCCGAGGTGAAGAATCAACGTCCCGCTGTCACATTCGATCAACAGATATTTCGCGCGGCGATACAAACGACGTATGGTTTGATCGCGCAAAATGCTAGGCAATTGCTGAGGAATAGCCCAGCGCAGGCGCGATGTACGTATGACGGCATCCGTAATGCGCTGACCAAACAAATGAGGCTCAAGGCCGCGCAAAGTGGTTTCAACTTCGGGAAGTTCAGGCATTTATTTATCTAGATCTTCCCAGCGCGCCATCAACCGCATCAAACTTTCTTCTATTTCAGTAGTGCGGACTTGTAATTTTTTGGCTTGCTTGGGATCGTCCCGGTACATTTTCCCCGCCGCTAATACGGCACCAATTTCTGCCTGCTCTCGTTCGAGTGCTTGAATGTTGAGAGGGATCTGCTCCAGCTCCTGTGCATCTTTAAAGCTCAGTTTGTTTCTTGTTTTAGGTTTGGGTGGAACAGCTTGTGCGGACTTAATCTGAACTGGTTTATCTTGCATGGGCTGACGTGCTGGCGCTTGCTGCACTGCTTGATGCTTTTTCACACGCACCCAGTCTTCGTATCCGCCAACATATTCCATCATTTTGCCCTCGCCTTCAAAAGCAATAACCTGGGTCACCACGTTGTCGAGAAAGGCCCGGTCATGGCTGACTAGAAACAGCGTGCCATCGTATTCGGCCAGCAATTCTTCCAGCAATTCCAGCGTTTCGATGTCGAGATCATTGGTGGGCTCATCCAGCACCAAGACATTGGCCGGGCGACTGAACAGGCGCGCTAACAGCAAGCGATTACGTTCGCCACCAGACAAACTTTTAACCGGCGATCGGGCGCGCTCTGGCGCGAAAAGGAAATCGCCGAGATAGCTGATGACATGCTTGCGCGTGCCGCCGATGTCTATGAAATCTGAACCTTGGCTGATGGTGTCGGCCAGCGTCGCTTCTTCATTCAACTGCGCGCGCAGTTGGTCGAAGTACGCCACGGATAATTTCGTGCCCAGTTGCACCTTGCCACTATCCGGTTCCAGCTCACCCAAAATTATTTTGAGGAGTGTGCTCTTACCCGCACCATTCGGACCCAGCAAACCAATCTTGTCACCTCGCTGAATGCGGCAAGAAAAATCAGCGATTATTTTTCTCTCACCAAATGTTTTGCTGACATGCGTGAGCTCCGCTACCAGCTTGCCGGAGCGGTCACCCGCTTCCACGTTCATCTCAACCTTGCCCACACCATCGCGCCTTGCTGCGCGCTCACGCCGCAACTGCTCCAGCCGCCGCACACGGCCTTCGTTACGCACACCGCGCGCCTTGATCCCCTGCCGTATCCATACCTCCTCCTGCGCCAGCACCTTGTCGAACTTGGCATTCAGCACCGCCTCATCCGCCAACATCAATTCTTTGGTACGCAGGTATGCGGCGAAGTTGCCGGGGAAGCTAGCCAACTTTCCTCTATCCAGCTCAACAATTCGTGTGGTGACATTATCCAAAAAGCGCCGGTCATGGGTGACGAACAACACGCTGCCGCGAAAATTATTGAGCAATCCTTCCAGCCATTCAATTGAAGAAAAATCGAGATGGTTGGTTGGTTCGTCCAAGATCAACACATCCGGCTCGGCCACCAACGCCTGCGCCAACGCCACGCGCTTACGTACCCCGCCTGACAAATCGCCGACGCGACTATCGGCATTCAGTTCCAAGCGTTGAATGGTGGTTTCAATACGCGCCTGCACTGCCCAACCATTCTGCGCTTCGAGTTGAGTTTGCAAGGGCTGCATGGCCTCCAGCAAACTTTCATAATCGGCATCGGGTTCGGCCAGCTGATGCGACACTTCATGGTAATCGTGCAATAACTGACGCAAGCCACCCAAGCCTTCTGCTACGGCATCAAACACCGTCGCCTCGGCGTTGAGCACAGGCTCTTGACTGACATAACAAATGCGGATGCCGGGTGCGCGCCACACGATGCCGTCATCCAGCGCAGCTTGTCCGGCCAGCACTTTCAGCATGCTGGATTTGCCGCCGCCGTTGCGGCCAATCAGGCCAACACGCTCACCTTCGTCCATCTGAAAATCAACGTGATCCAGTAGTGCTACATGGCCGTAAGCAAGCGCGGCTTTATCGAGAGAAATGGTTGGCATGAATATATGTGAACGCCCGTAGATTTTAAGCGCGGGGCGTTAGTGGGGAATGTAAATAATATATATTGAACTCGGGTAACTCACCCGATTTACTTACTGCGACAAAACAGTTTCTTTTTCCTTTACTACTGTTTCCGAACTACTGTCACTGAATTGAGCCTGCACTTCCTGTGCAACCGCACTGCCCAAGGAACGCGACACATCTTGCATCACTTTGCTACGATTGAACGAGAGACTGGTGCCGGGAGCATTGCTCATTTTCATATCTGAACCCTCCCCCATTGCAGAAAATGCAGATTTTATTTCATAAGTTCGGGTGTTAATGAGCGAAAATTCGACCATCAAATTCAATGAGAGCGTGTGCGAAAAAGCGTTAGAACCTTGTATGGGCGTATCGTTACGGCTGAAATCCACATTGTTGATTGAGCCAAACAAAACAAAATCTGCGCCTGCAAAATCGCCTTGTTTGATACGCTCAATAATGTCGTACAGCTTTTCAGTATCTTTTTGCGTCCATGGTTTGCCTTGCACCAACTTGTAACCAGATTTGAGCAACTCTCCTTTTACATCGGCAGTAAATTTGCGTAGCTCGCCTCTGTCAATCGTAGTTTGATATCCAGATTCATATTTAACGGACACTTCACCGCTGGCACTATGATGGTCGGACGAACTATCAGATGACGAATCATCCGAATCCCTGTTGTTGCTGCGCGATGAACTGTTGCTGTTGTGCTTGCCGCTATACTCATAGCTCTGAAAATGTTCCTTGATGACTTCATCGTAAGAAAGATCGGTCACGGCAATTTTAGGCTGCGTCACGGCTTGACGCTCACTCGTTGATTTTCCCACTACGATTGATTTTTTTACTGTCGTAGATTGCGCTGCCATCGCCATTTGCTGACAGGCTAGCATCGCTACAACGGCTATGGCTACTGGCCTTAACGTAGGCCAAAACAAGGTATGGGTATTCATAGTGACCTCCGATATTAACGCTTGGATGTCTTGCGAATTTCTTTCTCATCTGCCCATTCAATTGTGCCCGACTCAATGTCGGTAAGCATCAGGCTAAATTTGTAATAAACATCTTTCACATCACGATTGGTTTTGACGATGGAAGTAATATTGCCTTCAATACGATACTGAGCACCTTCCATCTTGCCAGTCTTGGCGGTAGAAGATTGTTTATAAAGCCCAGTCTGATTTTGTCGAGCTAACTCATCAGTTTGACTTTTCATGCCCTCAATGTCGGTGGCAAAGCGCATAGTGCCGCTCTTGAGAACCTGCATACGCATGGAATCGGTGATGGATTTGGTGTCTATGTATTCGCTGGTTTTATTTTTCACATCGGCAATGGTGACCAAAGGCTTTTCTTTTGCATTAGCCATAGATTGCGCCAGCGAACGTGCCATAGACTCTGCGATTGTTTGTAAATCGGTAGAGCCAAACTCATTGCTGACCTGCTCCACTGCCTTGGCATCGCCGTACTGCACATTTCCAGAACCCACAGTAGGCGAAGAGGTGCTGCAAGCTGTGACAGTAATCGCTACAGAAAAAAATGCAATCAAACGTATCAATGTTGTTTTCATCATAATATCTTCTCTCCAGAGTTAAGGGGAAACAGGCTATTGACCCGGTGCTGTGGGATCGTTCGGACGGTTATTTTCGGCATTAAACTGGATGCGAAAATCTCGCGCTTTAGGCGTGGGCGAGGTAACTGTCAGATTCTGGCGCGCACTCCCTTGAATTAATACCGACTTCCATGGCTCGTCCTCCCACACCTGAAATCCTGATTCGTCCAGCCACTTCACCCGATAGTAAATTTGTCTAGGCTTAAAGTCTGCGTTGGCTACTTCTAGCTGCAAGGCAATAAAGCTATCACTATTTTTAACCGCGAGGCCAACTACTTTTACGTAGCTCGAATCCCCTTGATGCTCGATTTTGGCATTGAAGGAGTTATTCGACACCGGAACATCTGGCGCAGCACAAGCACCCAAGAACAAGACTATGGGCAATGCAAAATATTTTAGTTTCATATTTTTCTCACCTTTTTGACAGTTGATTGCTCGATATTTTTTGGAATCTGCAAGGTGTCCATTCTATCATCAGTTGCTGCGCTGGTAGGCTGCGCTAGGTAGAGCGAATTCCCCATCAAGCGCAACACAACAACGGCATGGCTACCAGAGACATTTATATTTTTCACCACACGCCCGCTAGGCGTATCTATCGCGA
>JAYUTK010000025.1:0-7112 GCA_043755195.1 Gallionellaceae bacterium | reverse complement strand
ACGCCGGGTGCTTATCCCGGCATAGGTGCAGAAGAACGGGGGCAATCCGAAGCGATTGGCAAAAATCTATATGCCATGGCCGAAATGCGTGTGCCGCTTATTTGCACCGTGATTGGCGAAGGGGGCTCCGGCGGTGCGTTGGCGATTGCTGTGGGTGATGCGCTGCTGATGCTGCAATTTGCCACGTACTCGGTTATTTCACCGGAAGGCTGCGCTTCAATTTTGTGGAAGAGTGCGGACAAAGCGCCGGATGCCGCGGAAACATTGGGTATTACCGCTACCCGTTTGAAAGCGCTGGGGCTGATAGATAAAATAATTAACGAACCAGTCGGCGGCGCTCATCGTGACTATCCGGCGATCATGCAGGCTGTGGGGAAGGCGCTACAGGACACACTTCAGCAAGTCCAAACACAGGCCATAGACGACCTGTTGCAAACCCGTTTCAACCGCTTGATGGCCTATGGAAAATTCCAGGAAGTTGAGCTATAGGGCGTCTCTAAAAAATTCAAAATCCTAAGCGAGACAAGGCGCAAGCAAAAAATTGCGACGCCGCATATGCGGGATATGTAAGGAGTGATTTTTTGTGAGTAACACAGTATCGCGACGGAGTTTGGATTTTTAGAGATGCCCAATAGAGATTTATTGGGGGGAATTGCTGACGCGCTCTCCCCTGTATTACCTGGCGGAGGAAGCATCCTGCTGGGTTTGAGTGGCGGCGTGGATTCTGTGGTGCTGCTGCATCTGTTGCAACAACTTTCCCCGCAATACTCCTGGCGTTTAAGCGCATTACATATTCATCACGGCATCAGCCCCCATGCCGATGCCTGGGCAACGCTATGCGCTGACCTATGCTCGCACTACCACATCCCGCTGACAATTGAACATGTCAACATTTCGCCGTTGCGTGCCATGGGTATCGAAGCGGCGGCGCGCAAGCTACGCCACGAAGCATTGGCGCGGCAGCCAGTGGATGTGGTGGCGCTGGCACATCACCGTGACGACCAGGTGGAAACCTTGCTGCTGCAATTGCTGCGCGGTGCGGGTGTGCGCGGTAGCAGCGCAATGCCGTCAGTCAAACAGCGCACTGGCTCTCCTCTGTTGGTACGCCCTTTACTCAATGTGCCACGCTCGGCATTGCTTGGCTATGCACAACAATATGGACTGCAATGGGTAGAAGATGAAAGCAATGCCGATGATGCTTATCCACGCAATTTTTTACGCCACCGTATTTTGCCGCTGCTGGAACAGCGTTTCCCGGCCTACCGCGACACCCTGGCGCGCAGCGCGCAGCACTTTACCGAAGCAAGTGAAATGCTGGACGAGTTGGCACAGATGGATGGACAATCCCCTCTCCTACTGGAGGAGGGGATTGGACAGAGAGGGAAAGGTCACAGCGCAACCCTAGCCGTATCTCGCCTGCAATCTCTTTCCCCAGCCCGCGCAAAAAATTTGCTGCGCTATGTCCTTTATCAATGCAGCGCAAGCATGCCGCAAGCCGTGCAACTGGATACCATGCTGCAACAACTATGCGATGCGCGACCCGATGCCGGGGTCTGTATCAGCTACGGCGATTGGCAAGTGCGCCGCTACCAGGGCGAGGTGTATGTGCTACGCGCACTGGGCGAATTTGATCCAAACTTTATTTTGCCTTGGCTCGGCGAAGCTGAGCTTGCTTGGCCCGCACTGAATACACGACTCAGCTTTTATCAATTTCAGGGGCTGGGCATTAGCTTGGAAAAACTACAGCGCGCGCCCGTCACACTACGTCTTCGCAGCGGTGGTGAAACCTTGCGTCCCCAGCCCAATGCGGTGACACGCACATTAAAAAATCTGTTTCAAGAGCAGCACGTCCCACCTTGGCAACGTGAGCGCTGGCCGCTGCTGTATTGTGGTGATGAACTGGTCAGCGTGTTGGGAGTGGCGATTGCGGAGGAATATCAAGCTGTGGCAAATGAGATGGGCATTTCGATGGAGTATCGGGATTCCATCAAAACACCCTGAACTTCAACTGCAAAGAAAGTGATCCATACAGCTTATCTTTGTAGCCGGGGATCATCAGCAGATTAGCCCCCATCCTTTTATACTCCAGGCTGGCCGTAGGGATAGCTATGATAAACCAGCCGCCATCCTGCATCTTGGGATAGCCGTTAATGATTCCCATGACCACTCCCAAACGAACCCGGCTCAGTTCAAGTGGTTGCCAATACCAGCCAGCATAATGAGAAATTTTATTGTTGCTGTTATCCAGCATACCCAAGGTAATTGAACTCACGGTCGAATAGCGGTACTCGCCTCCCAGCCCGATATTGCGGTTGTTAAGCCCCTGGTTTTTTTGAAAGTGGTAAGAGTAAAAGCCGGGATTCAACCAAAGCTCGCTAATGGGCTTAGGCTCAATGACAGTCATAGAAGAAAAAGTTTCAGCAGTAGTTATGGTGGAGATGAAAACCAGAAAGATGAAGGCAGTTATTTTCAGAATGTAACTCCTGAGTAATACATCTCAAACAATCAAGCGTCCTGTTTCGTATGCGGCAATCCTAAATCCCTTACTATAGAGACGCGGAGGCAAAGAGAAAGACCATCATTCAATGACTTGCAGAATATTGTCGCTTACCCAATGGGTAACGGTGTCCGGCATCTTTCAAAAGTAGCCCCTCAATAATGGCTCAAGCTGACGTTTGTAGAGCGCTGAGGTTTAACCGAGTTTTCCAGATTAATGCTTGGCGCTATTGGCAATTTTCTCTGCTGCATGTTCTGCTGCGCGCACAGTATTCGCAACTAACATGGTGATCGTCATCGGCCCTACACCACCGGGAACGGGGGTGATCCAGCCCGCCACTTTTTTTGCGCTGTCGAAATCCACATCGCCCACTAGCTTGCCATTGGCCAAGCGGTTTATCCCTACGTCTATTACTGCGGCGCCCGGTTTTATCATGTCGCCGGTAATCATTTGCGGCTTACCCGTGGCGACCACCAGAATATCGGCATCGCGCGTGTATTTTGCCAAGTCTATCGTTTTAGAAGTGCAAATGGTGACCGTAGCATTTTTTTGCAGCAACATGAGCGCCATCGGCTTGCCGACAATGTTGCTGCGCCCCACGACGACCGCATGTTTACCCTCTAGGGTGATCCCCATTTTTTCCAACAACATCATGGCACCATGAGGTGTGCAGGGAGGTAACTCAGTATTGCCGCCGACCAATGCGCCAACATTCATCGGGTGAAATCCATCCACATCTTTTTCCGGGCTGATCGCAAGCAGCACTTGGTTGCTGTCTATGTGTTTGGGCAAGGGTAATTGCACCAGCAAACCATGTATTTTTGAATCGGCATTCAGGCTGGAAATTTTAGCCAGTAGCGTAGCTTCGGGGGTGTCGGCAGGCAAAACTATATGTTCTGAATGTAAACCTAATTCGGCACAGGCTTTGACTTTATTGCTGACATAGACCTTTGAGGCTGGGTCTTCACCGACGATGATGACTGCCAAGCCAGGCGTAATGCCGCGCGCTTTCAGCGCATCGGCGCGCACTTTCCATGCGGCGCGGACTTCCTGCGCGATAGCTTTGCCGTCAATAATCTGTGCGGTCATGGTTGTATCCTCAAAATTCTGGCTTGACTAAAATTCTGGCTTCACAGGCGCATTTTGATAACTGGCCACGCCCGCCATGATTTCTGCACGCGCTTCGGCTATGCCAAACCAGCCCTCAATCTTGACCCATTTATTGGGTTCCAAATCTTTGTAGTGTTGGAAAAAATGAGAAATCTGTTTGAGCGTGATTTCCGGTAATTCATTATGGCTCTTTAAGCCCCGATACAGCGTGGATAACTTATCCACCGGCACGGCTAGCACCTTGGCATCTTGCCCGGCTTCGTCTTCCATCTTGAGCACCGCCAAGGGGCGGCAACGCACCACCACGCCTGTGAGCAGCGGCACTGGCGTAATCACCAGCACATCCACCGGGTCTCCATCAGCAGATAACGTATGCGGGATATAGCCGTAGTTGCAAGGATAGTGCATGGCCGTGTTCATAAAACGGTCAACAAAAATCGCTCCTGATTCTTTATCTACTTCGTACTTTACCGGCTCTCCGTGCATGGGAATTTCAATAATCACATTAAAATCGTCAGGCAAATCTTTTCCGGAGGGGACTTTATTTAAACTCATGGTGCGATACTTTCGTGCTGTTATAAAAAAGGCGCGAATTGTAGCATTGAGCGGGGGGAATCTAAAACGGCGCGATCCGGCTGAAAAATAAAGCCCACAGCTTCGCAACTGTGGGCTTGTTAGCTTCAGCATCATGCGCGGCATGATGCTTTTTTAAAATTACAAGAGCGGCACGATCATCAACGCCACGATGTTGATAATCTTGATTAGCGGGTTGACCGCTGGGCCAGCAGTATCCTTGTACGGATCACCTACCGTGTCACCAGTCACAGCAGCCTTGTGTGCTTCAGAACCTTTACCGCCGAAGTTGCCTTCTTCAATATATTTTTTGGCGTTATCCCATGCACCGCCACCAGCGGTCATGGAGATGGCGACGAAGATACCGGTGATGATGGTACCGACCAGTACACCACCCAACGCTTGCGCACCCAGCGTCAGGCCGACAATGACTGGCACGGCAATGGGCAGCAGCGAGGGGACGATCATTTCTTTGATGGCGGCCTTGGTCAGCATGTCCACGCACTTACCATATTCCGGTTTGCCCGTACCTTCCATGATGCCGGGGATTTCCTTGAACTGGCGGCGTACTTCCACCACTACGGAACCAGCGGCACGACCGACTGCTTCCATACCCATTGCAGCAAACAAATAAGGCACCATGCCGCCGATAAACAGGCCGATGATGACCATGTGGTTGGACAGATCAAAGGTAGTGATAACGCCGTTCATATGGGCATCTAGCGCATGCGTATAGTCGGCGAACAGCACCAGCGCAGCCAGACCGGCGGAGCCGATGGCATAACCTTTGGTCACGGCCTTGGTGGTATTGCCGACTGCATCCAGTGCGTCGGTGATCTTGCGCACGTCAGGTGGCAGCTTGGACATTTCGGCGATACCGCCTGCGTTATCGGTGATCGGGCCGTAAGCATCCAGTGCCACGATGATGCCGGCCATGGATAACATTGAGGTGGCAGCGATGGCAATGCCGTACAGTCCGGCCAACTCATAAGCTCCCCAGATCGCCAGACAAACGACCAACACCGGAGCAGCAGTGGCCTTCATAGAAACACCCAATCCGGCAATGACGTTGGTACCGTGGCCAGTGGTGGAGGCCTCGGCAATGTGGCGCACCGGCGCATATTCGGTGGCGGTGTAGTACTCGGTGATCCACACCATGGCCGCAGTCAGCGCTAGGCCGATCAGGGTGGCAAAGTATAGATTGAGTGATGTCACCAGCTTGTCGCCTATCATCACGCCCTCGCCCAGCATCATGGTGGTAATGGGGTAAAAGGCGATAGCCGCCAAGATGCCGGACACGGCCAAGCCGCGATACAGCGCGTTCATGATCTTGCCGCCTTCACGCGCAGTAACAAAATAAGTACCAAGGATGGAGGCGATAATGGAGAAGCCGCCCAACACCAAGGGGTAGATCACAGCTTCTGGTGAGCCGCTAATCATCAATCCACCCAGCAGCATAGTGGCAATGATGGTAACCGCATAAGTTTCAAACAAGTCAGCTGCCATACCGGCGCAATCGCCGACGTTGTCACCGACGTTGTCAGCAATCACCGCCGGGTTGCGCGGATCATCTTCCGGGATACCGGCTTCGACTTTACCCACCAAATCCGCGCCTACATCCGCGCCCTTGGTGAAAATACCGCCACCCAAACGAGCGAAGATGGAAATCAGCGAACCGCCAAAAGCCAAGCCAACCAGAGCATGGGTAGCCTCTGCCGTGGTTGTGCCCAACATCAGGGTAAGAATGGCGTAATAACCCGCTACGCCGAGCAGACCTAAGCCGACCACCAACATGCCGGTGATGGCACCGCCCTTAAAGGCCACGTTAAGCGCAGCATTGAGGCTTTCCTTGGCAGCTTCAGCGGTACGCACATTGGCACGTACCGACACATTCATGCCGATGTAACCGGTTAAACCGGACAGGATTGCACCGATGGCAAAACCAACCGCAGTTTTCCAACCGAGTGAGATAAAAATAACGACTAGTAGAATTCCGCCAACGATACTGATTGTTGTGTATTGGCGATTAAGGTAGGCGGACGCGCCTTCTTGTATGGCCGACGCTATTTCCTGCATTCTTGCGTTGCCAGTTGACTTGCCCAGTATCCATTGAATTGAGACTACTCCGTAAATCAGTGCAGCAACTGCGCATAACAGTGTAAATATCAGTCCACCAGACATACTATTCCCCCTTCAAGTTAAGCGGCTGTTTTAAGGCCGACAAGTTACGGGCACCTCTAAAAATCCAAACTCCGTCGCGATACTGCGTTGCTCAATAAATTTTAACGCTTACATATCAAACATATGCGGTGCGCTAAAATTTATTTCGCGCCTTGTCTGGCTTAGGATTTTGAATTTTGAATTTTTAGAGGCGCCCTTACATTAAATACCAAACACGCTTCCTTGCATTTAAAGATTAAATCTTGAATGTCCCCAGCTTCTTTGCCACCGCAACATTCTTGAGTCTTACATACTGCGGCAAGCCATCCTTGTACGGCGGATAATCTTCGCCCTTGATTAAGGGCGCAAGATAAGTGCGGCATTTTTCGGTAATGCCGAACCCATCTTTGCTGATGAAATCACGCGGCATCATTTTTTCCACGTTGGCCACGTCTTTCAGTTTTGCCACGCCTGTTTTCCATTTGTACGGCTGGTTGGTCACACGAACAATCGTTGGCATAACGGAATTCTGTCCTTTCAGCGCCAACTCTACAGCCGCTTTGCCCAGCGCGTAGGCTTGCTCGACGTCAGTTTTGGACGCGATATGGCGCGCAGCGCGTTGCAGATAATCCGCCACTGCCCAATGAAATTTATAACCCAGCGCTTCCTTAATCATGCCCGCCACGATAGGCGCAGCACCGCCTAATTGTGCATGGCCAAAGGCATCGCGCAGACCTTGGTCAGAAAGAAATTTGCCGTCTTCGCCCTGCAC
>JAYUTK010000024.1:0-25413 GCA_043755195.1 Gallionellaceae bacterium | reverse complement strand
CAGCTTGTTCCAGTACTTGCGCGCAGTCTGGTAATCCGGCTGTTGCGTCAATACCTGCACAATGTCTACCACCGAAAACCACCAGGTTTCCGTGGCTTCGTCATACACGCGGCGAATTTCATGTTCTTCAAAAATGGCGGGCTTGGGTTGCATGGTCAGGACTCCTTGTTCATGGCTGCCAAAGGGCTTTCAACTGGTAACAATTTGTTGCCAGTTGAAACTTTGAGCGGCTTAACGGATGGTGTCTCACGCTCCGCCCTGATGCGCGCCAGCAACGTGGCAGCAGGTTCGTCGTTGGCATCCTGTGCGACGAGTTGACCGGAGAAGGCTTTTTTTAGGATGGATTGGCGCAGGGCTTCGGCTTGTTGCAGCGAGGTGGTGATTGTTAGTTCGAGTTGGTCGGCTTCGGACAAGCGAGCTTCAAGCTCACTTGCAATTTGCTGTTGTTCTTCAAGTGAGGTCAGAGGAATTTTGAACATGCGTAAGCCACCGAGCGGTACAGTTTTTTGAGCCGTACCAGTAGCAACTGAAGCAGCTTGCCCATAAACGTGGCGCGAGGACAGCACGTAAAACAGAAATTTATTAGAGATACTCTTGCAAGAGCGGATAAGTCCAATGTGTCTTTGGAAGCAAAAGTCACGTTCGAAATCTATGAGGCACGGAATGCCAAAAGAACCAGTCACTGTGTACAAAATATCGTCTTTAACTGGCTTCCGCATTTCACTCAAACCATCGAAATAAGATTTCGATACATACCGCGTATCTGAAAAATCAATCCTCTGATTTTTAATATCAGAAATTGTTATGAATGGGATTCCTTCAGTCGTTTGTGGTGGAGCCTGATGGTCGCCATCAGTAATTTTTTCAGAAACTTCATCCAATCTCACCCACCCCCACTCCTCTGGCAGTTCAGGCAATTCGGCCAGTTCTTCGGCGGTAAGCGGCGGCAGGGATTTCGGGGCTTTAGGTTTTAAATCCCCCCTGCCCCCCTTTTTCAAAGGGGGGGATGATGATGTCGCGGCGCTGATTGTCTTCCCCCTTTGCAAAAGGGGGAGAGCTTGCGAGGGGGCGGAGGGGGATTTGCTGTTTTCCCAGTCGGCGAATTGTTGCTGGTAGCGTTGCGCGCGCTCTTGCTGGATACGTTTGAGCAAGGCGTCGGCGGTTTCGAGTTTGTCTTGATTCTCCGCGCGCCACTGCGCAGTGAGCTTGCCCTCAAAAGCGTGTTTCAGCAGGGCTTGGCGATACACCTTGAGCTGCGCGCGGGCTGTCTTCAGGTTTTCGATGCCCTTATCCAGCTCGGAAAACAGCTCCTCGATTTTGGCGACGATGCGGTGTTGTTCGGGGAGTGGCGGCAAACTTATCGGCCACTCTTTGATAACGCCTTGTGAGAGATTAGGTTGCGCACCACCTTTCCCAGCCTTGATGAGATTTTGTCTTTCAGCCAAAAGAAAATAGTAGAGGAATTCGTTGTTTATTACTTTGGATGGAATGCCAACCGCACAAGCCTGATTTGTTGAAGCATCAATTCCCCATATCGAAAGCTTCCCAATGGTTGCCCCATACATAGCAATGCCCACAGAGCCTTTAGGGAAAATTTTCGCGCTGGAATTATTTAGCGCTTCTTCCGTAATGTGCTCTTCCGCTTCTCGAATGAATTTATTTTCTAACTCACCAGTTTTAATCCAAGGAATACTGCCTTGAAAATACCGTGCTACATTCCGTGAGGGCGTCCCCCCTGAACCCCAAGAAGCAATTTTCTCAAGCGACGTGCAACACCAACCAAGTGGAAGAATTGACTCCGCTCTCATCACGCCACCAACACTTCATTCAATGGGCGCAGGAATGCGCAACGGCAAATCCCCCTCAATCCCCCTTTTTCAAAGGGGGAAGACAACCAGTTTCGCGATTCGCCAACAGTTCCCCACTTTGAAAAAGGGGGGCTAGGGGGGATTTGTTCCCCACTTTGAAAAAGGGGGGCTAGGGGGGATTTGCTTTTGACTTTACTCACACCAGCCCCTTTACTGTTTCATCTATTGCAGCCAGCACCGCATCCGTCTCCAGCAACACCTGTCGATTATCAAACCGCAACACATGCAAACCCAAGCCTGCCAAAGCTGCATCACGCGCTTGGTCTTTGGCCTGATGCTCTGTTTCAATATGCTGGCTGCCATCAAGCTCGATCACCAGTTTCGCCGCTGGACAGTAAAAATCCACAATGAATGCGAGCAATGGCTTTTGCCGATAGAACTGCACATTTTGTATTTGCTTACGTCGGAGGTGGTGCCACAGCATTTGCTCGGCGTCGGTCATGCCGGTTCTGAGCGATCGGGAATTTTCCTTAAGTTTTGGGTTATAGCGTTCCATAAATCCCCCTCAATCCCCCTTTTGCAAAGGGGGAGGCAAACCAGTTTCGCGATTCGCCAACAGTTCCCCACTTTGAAAAAAGGGGGGTTAGGGGGGATTTCATCATGCAACCAACACCTCATTCAACTCATCCAGCAGCGACTCCATCTTCGCACCAAACAACAGATACATCTTGCCCAGCCCGCCCTGCCCATCAAACGGGGTCATGTCCAGGTCGCCGCGTTCTATGTGGAAGGAGTTGGCGACGTGGTCGCGCACCATGCGTAGCCACTCCATTTGTTCTTCGTTGAATTTATTTCCGCCGCCGGAGTGGTGTTTCATAATCCAGTTCTGGAAGTTGCGGCGCACGGTGTCGTCGAAGGTGGAGAGTTTGGCATCCATGCCGCACACGCGACGGATCAGGGCGACCAGTGCGGTGAGTTCGCTGACGGGCTGTGCGCCCTTGTAATCTTCCAACTGGCGGTAGGCTTGCCACACATACAAGGGGGCGAGCTTGGGTTTGTCATGTTTAAGTTTATCCAGCACCTGGCGGATCAGGTCGAAGCTAAGTTCTCTTCTTCGATAAGGCTGGCTGAAAAATATGGTGAGGGCGGCGATGTTGTTTTGATTTGCTTTCAGGTACTCGGAAAATTCATCGGTGATGGCTTGCGCATTACTGGCCGCTTCTTTTGCCCAGCCTGCCTGCAACACCCGATCAATATTGTCATGGTCTATGGTTTGTTCTTTGTCGCGGCGGATGGTTTCGATGAGCTCGACCAGTTCGCCGTTCAACACCTTGGCGGCCTCATTCACCAGTTGCTGTTGCGCCAGTTCGCGCTGGGCATCGCCGGGGTCGCCGTCTTTGAGCCCTGCAATTTGGAGCGCGCGTGCCTCGATGTTGTCGGCATCTATCGCGCCAAATAGTTTGCCAACCAGCTGGGTGAGTTCCATGCCTCCTGCGGCTTGCCGAATTTGTCGCAGGTCGTCAGAATCCAGTTGTTTGTTGAGCCGCGCTAATCTTCCCGCCAGAGAACTCACCGTGTCTTCATCGGTCGCGCCCATCATCACGCTCATGGCCAAATCCTTGAGCGGCACAGTGGGTTTGGTGATGAGCGGCTGACTGGCAGTTTTTAATGAGCGCGTGACGCCGATGGCATCCACGATCACATAGTGGGTCTTGGCGCTGACAGCGGAGGGCGTGACTTTTCTCAGGTCGTCTATATCCAGTGTGCGCGTGCCACGGCCTTTCATCTGCTCGAAGTAGTTGCGGCTTTTCACATCGCGCATGAACAGCAGGCATTCCAGCGGCTTCACGTCGGTGCCGGTGGCGACCATGTCCACGGTGACGGCAATGCGCGGGTAATATTCGTTGCGGAATTGCTGCAACACCGACTTGGGGTCTTCTTCGGTCTTGTAGGTGAGCTTTTTGCAGAAGGCATTGCGCTCGTCGAATTCTTCGCGCACGGTCTGGATGATGTCGTCGGCGTGGCTGTCGGTCTTGGCAAAGATCAGAGTCTTGGGCACTTCGCGGCGTCCGGGAAATATCTCCGGCAATTTCTCGCGGAAGGTGCGGATGATGGTGCGTATCTGGTCGGGGTTGACGATGTTGCGATCCAGCTGCGTAGCGGAATAGGCTTCGTCTTCATCTTGCTGTTCCCAGCGTTTTTTACGGGTGAGTTTTTCGCGCCGCTCGATTTGCTGCTGCGCGCTGATCTGCGCGCCTTGCTGGGTGATTTGCGTTTCGATCACATAGACTTCATTGCCGACGTTGACGCCATCGGCCACGGCTTTTTCGTGGCTGTAGTCGCTGACAACGTTTTTCTTGAAGAAGCCATAGGTGCGGTTGTCCGGCGTGGCGGTGAGGCCGATCAGGCTGGCATCGAAATAGTCAATTACTTGTTGCCACAGGTTGTAGATGGAGCGATGACATTCGTCAATGAAGATGAAGTCAAAAAATTCCGGCGGGACTTTTTCATTGTAAACCACAGGCATCGGTATTTTTGGCTGTACCCTTTCTGCTGGATTTATTTCTTCAGTGGCATCGTCCAGCGGCGTGTCTTTAAGGATGGAATACAAGCGCTGGATGGTGCTGATACACACCTGGCTATCCTTGGCGACGAACGAAGACTTGAGCCGCTGCACGTTATAAAGCTCAGTGAACTTACGATTGTCATCAATGGGCACATAGGACATCATTTCCTGTTCGGCCTGTTCGCCCAGATTTTTGGTGTCCACCAAAAACAGGATGCGCTTGCCGTGCGCGAATTTGAGCAAGCGATAAATCGAGGTGATGGCGGTGTAGGTCTTGCCTGCGCCGGTCGCCATCTGGATCAGCGCGCGTGGACGGTCGGCCTTGAAAGATTCTTCGAGGTTGGTGATAGCGATCTCCTGACAATCGCGCAGGCGCAAATCTTGTGCGGGCAGATGATCGGGATTCAGCGGTGGGATGCGGTGCAAGCGTTCGCGCAGGCTGGCATCTTGAGACAGCCATTCCTTGAGCGTTTCCGGGCGGTGAAAATTGAACACCTCGCGCGAACGTGGCTTGGGGTCGCGCGCATCGGTAAAACGGGTGATGATGCCGGTGCTTTCGTACAGAAAAGGCAACGGCTCCTTGTTGTTGACCCATTTCAGTTTTGCCGCCGCGTAGCCTTCTGTTTGGGTTTCGTGTGCGGTGAGTCGCTGGCCTTCTTCTTCACGCTTGGCTTCGATCACGCCGATCGCTTTTTTATCCACGAACAGCACGTAATCCGCCGGGCCGACATCGGTCTGATATTCGCGCACCGCTTGGCCCAGCCCAATGTTTAGATTAAGTTGTGTGCGGGACTGCACAACCCAGCCCGCCTGTCTGAGAAGCGCATCTATGGTGTCGCGGGCTTTCTGTTCGGGATTTTGATTTTCAGTCATCGGATTGAAGCGCCCAATTCGCAACCTACTGGGCGCGCTTGAACCGATACACCGCCGTACTGCCCAGCAGATTAGGCATCGCTCTCACTTCATTTCCGCCGGTCATTACCCGCCGTTCCAATATCGTTACAAGTTGTGTGCGGCAGAAATTTTCAAAATCGTGCAGCGTACATAAATGCACGTTCGGTGTGTCGTACCATTGGTAGGGCAGGTCTTCCGACACCGGCATATTGCCGCGCAATATATCCAGGCGGTTTTGCCAGTAACCAAAGTTGGGAAAGCTGACGATGCCCTCGCGCCCCACGCGCAATATTTCCTGCATCAATGCCTCGGTATGACGCATGGCCTGCAAGGTCTGCGACAGGATCACGAAATCGAAGGCATTGCTTTCAAAACCGGACAACCCGGATTCCAGATTGCCCTGAATGACATTCACCCCATTCTGAATACAGGTGACGATGTTGAGATCGCTGATCTCCACGCCGTAACCGCGCGCTTTGCGCGTGTCCATCAGATAGCGCAGCAGGCTGCCGTCGCCGCAGCCGAGATCGAGCACCGACGCGCCCTGCGGTATCCATGCCGCGATGGCGGCAAAATCCGGGCGGGCGGCGGCAAGAGAAGAATGGTCGTGGTTACTCATGCTGCAAACTCGCTGGCAATTTTTTCAAAATAGGCACGCATGACATCGTGGTAATGCTCGTGTTGCATCAGGAATGAATCGTGGCCGTGGTTGGAAGTGATCTCGCCATAGCTCACGTTCAGGCGATTGTGCAACAGCGCCTTGACGATGGCGCGCGAACGCTCTGGCGAAAAACGCCAGTCGGTGGTGAATGACAACACCAGAAAATTGGCGCGCGCAGCGGCGAAGGCTTTGTTTAAATCATCGGCGTATTCACGCGCTGGATCAAAATAATCCAGCGCCTTGGTCATCAGCAAATAAGTGTTGGCATCGAAATACGCAGCAAATTTGTCGCCCTGATAGCGCAGATAGGATTCGATTTCAAACTCAACTTCGTAGTTGTAACTAAGCTTGCCCAAACGCAAGCTACGCCCGAATTTGTCCGCCATCGCATCATCGGACAGATAGGTGATATGCCCCAACATACGCGCCAATCGCAGGCCGCGCGTGGGCACTACACCATGCTCATAAAAATTTCCGCCATGAAAATTCGGGTCGGTCAAAATGGCATTGCGCGCCACATCATTGAAGGCAATGTTTTCTGCGCTCAGACGCGGCGCGCAGGCAATGGCCAATACATGGCGCACACGTTCGGGAAAAGACAACGACCATTGCAAGGCCTGCATGCCGCCCAGGCTGCCACCGAGCACGGCGGCGAATTGTGTAATGCCTAACTGGTCAGCCAGCCGCGCTTGCGATGCCACCCAGTCTTCCACGGTCACCACTGGAAAGCTTGCGCCATAAGGTTTGCCTGTTGCCGGGTTAATGCTGGACGGGCCGGTCGAGCCATGACAGCCGCCCAAATTATTCAACCCGATGACAAAAAATTTATTGGTGTCTATCGGTTTGTTAGGACCGATCATGGTGTCCCACCAACCTATATTTTTTGGGTCATCGGCGTAGTACCCAGCCACATGATGATGGCCGGACAGCGCATGACAAACCAGCACCGCGTTGGACTTGTCGGCATTCAGCTTGCCATACGTTTCATACATTAGCTCATAGCGCGACAACACCGCACCGCTCTTGCAGGTGAGCGGGGTGTCGAAGCGCGCGCGCTGTGCGTTGACGATGCCTGCTGAATTATTCATTGATCCCCAAAATAAAAAACCCGTTCAGCTTGCGCGGATCGGGTGGATTCGCTTTAGCGAGTATTTTTAAAGTGCCCCGCAAGCTGATGTCAAATCGGCACTGGTGTTTAGTTTCCGCGTTTTGCGGATTTCTGTCAATGCGACTTACGCATTCAGCCTGCCCAGTAACTCCCGTATCTTCATTGGATCATCAGCGCGCAGTATTTTCTGCGTCAGCGCGGTGATTTCCGGCAGGCTAGTGGTCAGCACACGTTGTTTGGTGCCCAACAGTTGCGCCGGGTGCATGGAAAATTGGCGCAAGCCCAAGCCGAGCAGCAGGCGGGTGTAGGCTAATTCTCCAGCCATTTCGCCGCATACCGCAATCGGAATGCGGGCTTTGTTGGCGCTGCCGATGATGTTCGCCAGCAGGTGCAACACGGCCGGGTGCAGCGGGTCATATAGGTGCGCCACTTCTTCATCGGTGCGGTCTATGGCCAGGGTGTATTGGATCAGATCGTTGGTGCCAATCGAAAGAAAATCCAATTTTTTGGTGAACACATTGAGCGCCAGCGCAGCGGCTGGAATTTCTATCATGCCGCCGATAGGTACGGCATGGTTATATTGGATGCCATCCGCATCCAGACTTTGTTTGGCGGTGGCAATGAGTTGCAGGGTCTGGTTAATTTCCGATGCGCCGGACAGCATGGGCACCAATATTTTTATATTGCCAAAAGCTGAGGCGCGCAACAAGGCGCGTAACTGGGTGCGGAATAATTGCGGCTCAGCCAGACACAAGCGTATGGCGCGCAGCCCCAGCGCCGGGTTGCTGGCTACGCGCGTCACGCCCTTAAGCTGCTTGTCTGCGCCAAGATCAAAGGTGCGGATGGTCACCGGCAATTCGCCCATGCCTTTTGCCACGCTGCGGTAAGCTTCGAATTGCTCTTCTTCATCCGGCAGATCATCGCGGTTAAGAAAAAGAAATTCACTGCGGAACAAGCCTATCCCGGTCGCCCCATTTTCTTTTACGTCCGCTAGGTCGTGCGGCAGTTCGATGTTGGCATGTAATTCAATTGCTGTGCCGTCCAAGGTGTTGGCGGGCGTGGTTTTGAGGCGCTTGAGTTTTTTCCGTTCTAGCTCCCATTGGTCTTGGCGTAAGCGATATTCGGCCAAGATATGTTTGTCTGGGTTGACGATGACTACGCCCTGTTCGCCATCCACGATAAGCATATCTAGCTCACGCACCAGCTGGCGTGCACGATGCAAGCCGACCACGCACGGTGTATTGAGGCCGCGCGCAACGATGGCGGTGTGAGAAGTAGCACCCCCCAAATCCGTAAGAATGGCGGAAAATTGATGTGGCTTGAGTTGGATTAAATCCGCTGGGCTGACATCGTGCGCCACCAGGATCATGCTTTCGTCATGCTTGGTAACAGGGGGAACATGGCCGGGCTGGCCAGTCAATTTTTTGAGTATACGTTCTACTACCTGCACCACATCCGTCTTGCGCTCGCGCAGGTAAACGTCTTCAAAGGCTTCGAACTGCGTGACCAGTTCATCCATTTGCACCTTGAGTGCCCATTCCGCATTGCACTGTTCGTGTTCTATCATCGTGCGCGGCACATTGCTAATATGTTCATCGGCCAGGATCATTAAATGCAAGTCTAGGAAGGCATCGAATTCGGCGGCGGCATATAGCGGGCGATTGTCATGCAAGCTGGCCAGTTCGCTGCGCGTGGCTTCCAATGCCGCGTCAAAGCGTTTAACCTCTTCCTGCACTAGATGCTTGGGCAGCGTGTAACGCGCCACTTCCAGAGAGGTGTGCGAAACCAAATGAGCGTGGCCGATGGCGATGCCGCTGGAGACAGCAATGCCATGCAGGGTGAAACTCACTCGCCTTCTCCAAAATAATCGTTTACCAATGCCACAATTGCATTCATTGCTTCCTGTTCCTTCTCGCCGCTGGTTTCTATGGTAATAATAGAACCCTTGGCCGCAGCCAGCATCATCACCCCCATAATACTTTTTGCATTCACTCGCCGCCCGGCGCGCGACATCCATACTTCGCACGGAAACTGCGAGGCAAGCTGAGTCAGCTTGGCCGAGGCACGCGCATGCAGCCCCAGCTTGTTAATTATCAGCACATCTTGTTGTAGCATTGCTGTCATTTTCCTTTTTCATTAAAACAATACATTCACGTCCGCCTTGCAAGACTTTTTGCGCCACTTCGGCCAGCGGCCTGTGGCAATAACTCACGGCGCGTAACAGCATAGGCAGATTCACTCCGGCCACGCCTTCTACCCGACCCGGCTGACGCAGCCGCCACGCAATGTTGCTCGGCGTAGCACCAAATAGGTCAGTCAGTAGCAGCACACCTTCACCCGTGTCCAATTGCGCGATCAGCGCGCGTCCCTCGTCTTCTTTGGTCTGTGGATCATCGGTCGCCAGCACTGCCAATACTTTCAGATTGCGCGGCACATCGCCGAGCACATGGCGCGCACAATCCACCAAGCTATGGCCTAGGTTGTTATGGGTAACCAATAAAATTCCAAGCACTGTGATTACTCCCCGATTTCCTGCATCGTTTTCTGATCCATGAATTCTAGCCGTTTCTGCATGGCCGTGGTGAGGTGTACCGTGCCCTTGCCGTCAATTAATAGCGCTTCGGTTAAATTCATTTTTTGTGCGGCTGCGCGCCAGCTTTTTGCACCGGAAACAAATAATGGCTTGGACGTGGCATCGGACAGGACCCCGGCGCGCACTCCATACGTTAACACCGTTACCGCCTGCACCCCTTGCGCCGGGCGACCGCTGCGCGGATCAAGCAGATGACAATAGCGTTTTCCGCCGTATTCAAAATAGCGCTGATAATCGCCCGAAGTACCGATGGCCTCGCCGTCATGCAGCTCCAGCGTGGCAATCGGCCCCGGCTGGCGCGGATGTTGTATGCCGACGCGCCAACTACGATCACCGTGTTTGCCCAGTGCCATGACGTTGCCGCCGATGTTGATCAGCGCATTATTGATTCCCTGTTGTTTGAGCAAGGCTGCTGCGTTATCTAGTGCATAGCCTTTGGCATAGCCGCCAAGATCAAGCTGCACAGCGGAATTGCGACTACTCACGGATTCCCCTCGACCGCTGACAGGCAGGGGGTTGGGGTTTGAGGAGAGGAAAGTCAGGTCATCCATCTGTGGTTTTGCGGCAACAAGAACAGACAGCTTTTTTTGATCCGGCAGCGCGGGTTTAAATTCGTCAGCATGAAACCCCCACATCTGCACCATGCCGCCGATGGCAGGATTAAATAAATTACCCGACTGCGCCGAGAGTTGCGCTGCATCCTTCAGCATAGCGGCCAGTTCGCTCGACACTTCTTTGGTTTTGCCTTGTGCCAGCGCTGCATTCAGCTCACTCAATGCGCTCGGTTTCCACGCATGCAGCAGATTGTGCAAACGCTGAAATTCCTGCATCACTGCGGCAACCGCCTGCTTTGCGCGCGCTTCCTCTGCGCCATATACGCTGACTTCTACCAGCGTACCAAACACATAACCTTGCTCTTGGTAGAGTGGCTCTTTGCCGCAGGCGGCTAGCAAGATGGTAGAAGCTAACATTACCAACCCAACCCACCACAGAGACACAGAGACACAGAGAAAATCAAATGCGCTACAAAATATTTGCCTGTGGTTTCCTCTGTGTCTCTGTGTCTCTGTGGTGTAGGGTTTTTGCCTCAATCTTCCATTTCCTCCATCTCCAGCGCTGCCGCCAGCATGGCCAGCCTGGCCACCACGCCATAAGCATAAAAACGGTTAGGGGTGTCATGCGGCGAACATTCTGGATTAGGCATAATGCAACTGGTCTCAAACGCCAGTGGCACAAAATGCATGCCGGGCGCGTTGAGATTTTCATCTGTGTGGCGTTCGGTATGCACACGATAGAAACCGCCGACCACAAAATGATCCACCATATACACCACCGGCTCGGCCACCGCCTCGTTGATATGCTCAAAGGTGTACACGCCTTCTTGCACCAGCACATCATGCACCTGCAAGCCTTCTTTTCCCACCGACATTTTATTGCGCTGCTTGCGATTGAGATCACGCACTTCGCTGGCATCTTTCACCGACATGATGCCCATGCCGTAAGTACCCGCATCGGCTTTGACGATGACAAAGGGCGGTTCTTTTACGCCATACTCAGCATATTTCACGCGCATCTTTTTTAAGATGCCATCTACCCTGGTGGCCAGACATTCCTCCCCGGCACGTTGCTGAAAATCAATTTCGCCGCAGGTGGCGAAATAAGGGTTAATCAGCCAGGGATCAATATCGAGCAATTTGGAGAATTCATCCGCCACACGGTCATAGGCAGCAAAATGTTGCGATTTGCGCCGTGTCGTCCAGCCTGCCGCCAGAGGGGGCAATACTGTCTGTTCAAGATTTTTCAAAATATCCGGCACACCCGCAGATAAATCGTTGTTGAGCAGCACGACACAGGGATCGAAATTATCCAGCGCCAAACGATTGCCTTTGCGCTGCAAAGGTTCCAGCGTGAGTGTGCCGCCATTGGGCAGCAGAATCTCGGTGGGCCGGGTAATTTCCGGCAACAAGCTGCCAACGCGCACTTTCATGCCGGCGCGCTTGAGGATGGTAACTATCTGTGCCACGTTTTGCAGATAGAACAAGTTGCGCGTGTGATTCTCTGGTATCAACAATACACCGCGCGCTTCCGGGCAGATTTTTTCGATGGCGCTTTGTGCGGCTTGTACGCACAGAGGCAGAAACTCCGGGTTCAGATTATTGAAGCCGCCGGGGAAAAGATTGGTATCTACGGGTGCCAACTTGAAGCCCGCATTGCGTAAATCTACCGAGGTATAAAACGGAATGGTGTGCTCCAGCCATTGCTGGCGAAACCAATGTTCGATGGTGGATTGCGCGTTAAGAATGCGCTGTTCCAACTCCAGCAGGGGGACGGTAAGCGCGGTGGTCAGATGTGGAACCATGGTTTCTTGGGCTTTATAAAATGCCGCATTGTAGCTTAGCCAGATATACGCCGCCCACATGATAGAATGCGCGCCCTTCTAAGTTGTCAGGACGCCGTTCATGCTTTCCACCGCTAATATCACCATGCAGTTTGGTGCCAAGCCGCTATTTGAAAATGTTTCCGTGAAATTCGGCGATGGCAATCGCTATGGCTTGATCGGCGCGAATGGTTGCGGCAAATCCACATTCATGAAAATCCTCGGTGGTGACCTGGACCAAAGTTCGGGCAACGTCATGCTGGATCGAGGCGAGCGCCTGGGTAAGCTGCGTCAGGATCAGTTTGGCTTTGAAGATATTCGTGTGTTGGATGTGGTGATGATGGGCCACGCCGAAATGTGGGAAGTGATGGCCGAGCGCGATGCGATTTATGCCAACCCCGATGCCAGCGAAGAAGATTATATGCACGCTGCCAACTTGGAAGCGAAGTTTGCCGAATTTGACGGCTATACCGCCGAGGCGCGCGCGGGTGAGCTATTGCTGGGCGTGGGCATAGCTTTGGAGCTACACCATGGAGCCATGCGCGCAGTCGCGCCCGGCTTCAAGCTGCGTGTGTTGCTGGCGCAAGCGCTATTTTCCGATCCAGAAATTCTGCTGCTGGACGAGCCGACCAACAACCTCGACATCAATACCATACGCTGGCTGGAAGACATACTGAATGCGCGCAGCAGCACCATGGTCATCATCTCGCATGACCGCCATTTTTTGAACAGCGTGTGTACCCACATGGCCGATCTGGATTTCGGCAAGATCATGGTTTACCCCGGCACATATGATGAATACATGCTGGCTTCTACTCAGGCGCGCGCGCAGCAATCGGCTGACAATGTCAAGGCCAAGGAAAAAATAGCAGAGCTGAAAGCCTTCGTCGCACGGTTTTCCGCTAACGCCTCAAAAGCCAAGCAAGCCACTTCGCGTGCACGCCAGATTGATAAAATAAAAGTTGAAGACATCAAGCCTTCCAGCCGCCAATATCCTTTTATCCGATTTGAATACGACGAGCGCGAAAAGCTGCATCGTGTTGCGGTAGAAGTGCAGCACATGGCCAAAGGCTATGACCGCGTGTTATTTTCCAATGTTGATTTCCGCATTGATGCCGGTGAAAAAGTCGCCATCATTGGTTCTAACGGCATCGGCAAAACCACGCTGCTGCGCTGTTTGGCGGGCGATCTGGCGGCAGATACCGGCACCATAAAATGGGCTGACAAAGCCAAAATAGGCTATTACGCGCAAGACCACGCCGCCGATTTTGCCGAAGACAACAGCATGATGGACTGGATGACCGATTGCCGTGGGCCGAATGATGACGACCAAATGGTGCGCGGCACTTTGGGTCGTTTGTTATTTTCCGGCGATGACGTGCAGAAAAAAGTCAAAGTGTTGTCGGGGGGGGAGCAGGGACGCATGTTGTTCGGCAAGCTGATGTTGCAAAAACCCAATGTACTGTTGATGGACGAACCCACCAACCATATGGACATGGAATCCATCGAATCACTCAACACCGCGCTGGACCTATATAAAGGTACACTGATTTTTATTAGCCATGATCGTGAATTTGTTTCTTCACTGGCGACGCGCATTATCGAAATTACTCCCAAAGGTGTGTCGGATTACCACGGGACTTATGAAGAATATTTGCGTAGTCAGGGCTTGGTGGCTTAACCACCCCGGCGCTCCGTGCCACCCCTCTTGAATAAGGAGGGGAAGCCGGGATGCTCTACTGCGTCAGGTGCTTTTTATCCCCTCCTTATTTTCAAGGAGGGGAGGGCACCCGCAAGGGGTAGGCCGAGTTGTAACCAGCTAAAGCTGGACAACTTCGCACAGCGAAGCGGAAGCGGTGGTTCAAATTCCGCAACCCGAATAACAGGATTTTAATTTGACATCCATGTCAGGCACAATCGGCGTATTCGATTCCGGCGTAGGCGGACTGTCCGTACTGCATCACATCCGCCGTCTCCTCCCGCACGAACAACTGATCTACATTGCCGACTCCGGCCATGTTCCATATGGCGACAAGTCTGCCGCCTTCATCGAACAGCGTGCGCTCGCCCTGACCCGCTTTCTCGTTGAGCAAGGCGCAGATGCCGTCGTTGTCGCCTGCAACACCGCAACTGCTGCCGCCATTACCACGCTGCGTAAGCACTACACTTTGCCCATCATCGGCATGGAACCCGCCGTTAAGCCCGCCGTCGCTGCCACGCACAGCGGCGTGGTCGGCGTACTAGCCACCACAGGTACACTGGAAAGCGCGCGTTTCGCCGCGCTGCTGGAACGCTACGCAGGAGAGGTGGAGATTGTCACCCAAGGTTGCCCTGGTTTGGTTGAACAGGTGGAGCGAGGTGATCTGCTTGGCCCACAGACGCGCAGCTTGATTGAGCGCTACACCATGCCCTTGCTGGCGCGAGGCGCGGATACGCTGATCCTCGGCTGCACCCACTATCCTTTTTTAGCCCCGCTGATTGGTGAGGTGGTGGGGGTTAATATTACGTTGGTAGATACCGGAGAGGCCGTTGCACGCCAGTTGCAACGGCGCATACAAATTGAATTGCCCCGGCGTACCTCTGGCACTGCTTCTGAGCAATTTTTCACCAGCGGCGATGCCGAACAAGCTACACGCAGCATGTCGCTGTTGTGGGGTGAAGATGTTCTAACTCAAATGTTGCCGCATAAATTATGATGAATATCATTTTTGGTGTTCTCATGGCCAGTAGTATTTTTTAATAGAGGCGCTCCTGAAAATTTTAAATCGCAAGCGCAGCTAGGCACGAATAATGTATGTGGCATATCCATATGATATGCAATGATTAAAATTTATAAATTCTGTTGCATTAAGATGCAGCATAAGCTTTTCAAAGCGCCTTAATAGCGGCAAGTTTTACACTTGCTGTTGACTTTATTTTTCAAACTAGACATCATTGCGTTCGCGTTGTCATGCCTGCATCCCTTGCGGATCAGTTTGCACTACTAAGTGAGAAATTAAAATTTTAAGCGATCTAGTTTAAGTTTAAGCAATCTGGCCGCGTTTTAAATTATCCGTTGTAATTGTCGTAATGAATGTCGGTGTAATTTAAATCGGCAGTCTAAATTGTTTGTTGGGGAGCCACTTACGATGTATCGTATTTTTCGTTTATCTGTTTTGTTAGCAGGGCTGCTTGTTGCTGCGGGTAGCTATGCCGCTGATGCAATGCCACCTCTTACCACGGCTGATGATTTGGGTCCAAAAGTGGATCAGCCCATCGAATTTCCCCATGACCGCCACGCCGGTGATGCCGCCAAGGGTGGCATGGAAATCAACTGCATGTATTGCCATACTTACGCTAGACGCAGCATGGTGGCAGGTATTCCGCCGTTGCAAAAATGTATAGGCTGTCATCAGAGCATTGATTCGGTGCGCGAAACGCCACGCATCAAGCAATTGTTTGAATATTGGGAGGGCAGCCAAGACGGTAAGATAGCTGCCAAGACCCCAGTGCCGTGGAAGAAAGTGCATGATCTGCCCGATTTTGTGCGTTTTAATCATGAGCGTCATATCCAGCGTTTCCACTTCCAGCAAGACAAGCCAGTGCAAGAGGTTTGTGCATATTGTCACGGTGATGTGAAGACCATGACGGTTGCGCGTCGCAGCAAATCTCTTTCCATGGGGTGGTGTGCAAGTTGCCATGAAAAAGATCATCCGGTGGATGCGACATCCATCATGACTAAGCAAGGCCCGAATGATTGCTGGCAATGCCACAAATAAAAGATTTTCAAGAGGATTCAGCGATGACTGACAATGGTTTTGATCGGCGTGATTTTCTGAAAGTGCTGGGGTGGGGTGGGGCGGCGGTTGCCTTGAGCGGCTGCGGCTATACCTCGGTTGAGGATGGTAGAGAAATTGTGACTTCCTATTCTGAACCGGCAGAGTATGTTATTCCCAGCATAGGTGTGTATTTCAATTCCACCTGCGCTCAGTGTGATGCCGCTTGCAACATCATGGGGCGGGTACGCGAAGGCCGCGTGTTGAAGTTGGAAGGCAATCCTGAGTCGGTCACTAATCGCGGCAAAATGTGCGGTTTGGGGCAGGCCGGTGTGCAACATCATTACAACCCTGATCGCATACGCGAACCACTGTTGCGTAACGGTGACAAGGGCGAGGCCATCGCTTGGGACAAAGCGATGGAATTGATAGCTGCTAAGCTCGATGGCGTAACAGGTGAGCAAGTCGCTTTTGTGACCGGCACGATGAGTGGTCATGTCGGCGTGTTGCTGAAAAATTATCTGGCAGCGGTGGGTTCTACCAACCACTATGCTTACGATGCAGTTTCTCCCTCGGTCGCCCGTGCGGCCAACAAAAAAGCGTATGGCGTCGAAATGCCGCGTCTGCGTTTGGATAAAGCCAAGGTGGTTGTTTCTTTCGGCGCGGATTTTCTTGGCGCATGGGTATCGCCGGTACATTTCTCGCAGCAGTATGCGCAGTTCCGCAAAGCAGCCAACGGCGGGCGCGGGGTGCTGGTGCAAATCGAATCCAAGATGACACTGACCGGAGCAAATGCGGATCGTTGGTTGGCTATACGTCCCGGCACCGAAGGCATCTTTGCGCTGGGTTTGATTAACGCGCTAGGCGCTGCGGGACTAAAAGTTGCATCCGATGCCGCCGCCGTTGCCAAGAGTTATACGGTAGAACGCGTGAGTGCAGACACCGGAATTTCTGCCGAACAAATCAACAAATTGGCCGCACTGCTTAAGGAGCGCGCTCCTAGTCTAGTGATTGCCGGTAGCGCTGCTGAAGGCTATGCCCACGGCTCACAAAATGCCGCCGCGATTGCGCTGCTGAATCAAGTGCTGGGCAATGTTGGCAAGACTGTGGAAGCGCCTTCCGTTGTTCCTTTCCCGCAGGTCGCGCCTACAGTTGGCAATCGTTTTGCCTTGCAGGCGCTGAACGATGATATGGCGCAGGGCAAGTTCAAAGTGCTGTTCAACTATGGCGTCAATCCGGTGTTTACCGCACCCGTCTCGATGAAGCTGTCTGACAATCTGGCTAAAGTGCCATTCAAAGTGGCGTTCGCGCACTACATGGATGAGACCGCATTGCAGGCTGATCTGGTGCTGCCGCTGGATTCTGCGCTGGAAGATTGGGCCACTGTTGTGCCGGAATACATGGCCGATGGAGCGCAACTAAACGTTCAGCAACCGCTGATGGAAAAACTCTACCCCGGCACACGCGGCATGGGCGATATTCTGCTGGGCTTGTTGAAGCAGCGCCGCCCGGATGAATATAAGTATGAAGATTTTTATGCCTATATGCGTAACGCGCTGGTACAGAACAAGGCAGCGCTGGGTGGGGCAGGAGCGGATGATGACACTTTCTGGACATCCACTTTAAGTAATGGTTTGGTCAAATTGTCAGGTGGACAGGCTAAGCTTGCTGGTAAATTGTCTGCCGCTGGTTTGGCACTTCCTGCTCCGGCTGCGGAAGACAGCGCTTATCCGCTGCATCTGATTCCGGCTGTCAGCGCCAGTCTGCGCGATGGTCGTCATGCTAATTTGCCGTGGCTGCAAGAATCACCTGATCCGCTGACCACCATTGTGTGGGATAGCTGGGTTGAAATTCATCCCAAGACCGCTGCAAAATTGGGCATTACTGAAGGCGACATCGTGGAAGTGGCGGGCAAGAACGGTGCAATAAAGGCGCAAGCCTATCTCTTCCCCGGCATCCATCCCGATGCGATTTCCATGCCGCTGGGTAATGGTCACGAGGCGATGGGTCGCTACGCCAAAAACATCGGCGTGAATGTGTTCAAGATACTCGACCCGGTGTACGACAAGGAAACCGGCGAATTGGCCATGCATGAGACGCGCGTCAAGGTCAGCAAAACTGGCCAGCGCGTGGTTATCGTCAAGGATGAAGGCGCCGCAGGCGGCAAGCAGATGGGTAAGAAAATAGCCGTGCGTACATCGTCTGACAAAGTTGATCTTTCGGGGGAGGTTTAAGAAATGTCCGTTACCAATCTACTGGAAAACTGGTCACAGTTCCGCCACAAACATCCGGTTGAAGACAAGCCGCATGAAGAATACAAATGGGCGATGTCCATAGATTTGGATGCCTGTACCGGCTGCAATGCCTGTAGCGTGGCCTGTTATGCCGAGAATAACCTGCCCGTAGTAGGCAAAGAAAAATACAGCCACGGCTTTGCTCATCACTGGATACGCATCGAGCGTTACTGGGATGAAGATGGTCGCGAATTCCCCGATCAGGGCGCGCAATTTTTACCGATGATGTGTCAGCAGTGTGAAGCCGCGCCATGCGAAACGGTATGTCCTGTTGGCGCGACCAATCACACCGCCGATGGCTTGAATTCACAGGTTTACAACCGCTGCATCGGCTCGCGTTATTGCGAAGCCAACTGCCCTTACAAAGTGCGCTACTTCAACTGGTACGACTATCCCACCACCGACAATGTGTGGCCGGAGCCGATGAACCAGCAGTTGAATCCAGATGTAACCGTGCGCGGCAAAGGTGTAATGGAAAAATGCACCTTCTGCGTACAGCGCTTGACTGAGGCCAAGAGCCATGCCAAGACCGAAGGTCGCACCGTGCGCGATGGCGAAGTGCAGACTGCTTGTCAGCAAGCGTGTCCGACCAATGCCATTTCTTTCGGCAACTTGGTTGACCCGCATGCGCATGTCGGTAAGCAATGGATGCAGCAACAAGTCGAATTGACCAAAGATAAACAAGCTAAAGATTCCGTAGAAGAAGCCAGTATGCTACGCGGCTATCGGATTTTTGAAGAGTTACGTCCCTATCCGTCGGTGATGTATCTGGAGCGAGTGCGCGATAGCGCGGTGTAAACGTAAAATTCCGTAGGGGCACGGCGCGCCGCGCCCTCGCTAAAACAAGGGAACTAGCATGAGGAAATCAGCATGACAGAAAAAGATATACGCGAAGACATAGCCTGGGCAAAGATCAACAAAGATGTGCTCAAAAGTCTAGAAAATCCGCGCAGGATGTATTGGGTCATCATCTTCATTGCGCTGCTGATGATAGGCGTGGCAGTGGCATGCGAGATGTATCAGTACTTCACCGGCATGGGCGTGTCGTATAAAAATAACTCCCACGTCTGGGGTTTGTATATCGCCACCTTCATCTTCTGGATCGGCATGAGCCACTCCGGCACTTTATTGTCGGCGATTCTGCACCTGATGCATGCTGACTGGCGCAAACCGATTTATCGCTTCGCCGAAGCCATGACCACGTTCTCGCTAATGACCGCCGGGCTGTTCGTCATGGTTCACCTGGGTCGTTTGTGGATGTTCTACTACGCCTTGCCCTATCCCAGTGAGCGCTGGATTTGGCCGAACTTTCAATCGCCGCTGTTGTGGGACGCGATGGCGATTTTTACCTACCTCAGTTCCTCGGTGATTTTCCTGTACATCGGCATGATTCCCGACTTGGCAATATGCCGCGACAATATACATGATGGTTGGCGTAAAAAATTGTACACCTTGCTCAGCTTGGGTTGGGAAGGAACGGATAGGCAGTGGCGCAATTTCCGCATCACCTATTTGACCGTAGCCTGCTTCCTCATTCCACTGGCGGTGTCGGTGCATTCCATCGTCGCCTCAGACTTTGCCATGTCGCAGCAACCGGGTTGGCACGTTACCTCCTTCCCGCCGTACTTCGTGGCGGGTGCGCTGTATTCAGGTTGTGCTGCCATCATCACGCTGTTCATTATCTTGCGCTATGTGTTCAAGTTTGAGGAATACATGACGCTGCCGATACTGAAAAAGACCGCACGACTGACTTTCGCTATCTCTATGGTGTGGACTTACCTCAATCTGATTGAGTTTGCCTCGGTCTGGTACGGACATGACCAAGCTGCCAAGGATGTGTTGATGTACAAGGCAACGGGTGATTATGCTGTGTTCTGGTGGGGCATGATGTTCTGCGGTTCCATCGTGCCGCTGACGCTGGCTTTCACCCGCATCCAGACCAGTATCCCGGTGTTGTTCGTAGTATCCATATTGCTCAACGTGGGTATGTGGCTGGAACGCTGGATGATCGTCGCGCCCACCTTCGCGCATGGCTATTACCCGTGGGCATGGGATCACGATCAATGGCCGAGCTTTGTGCAGTGGGGCATCGTGTTCGGCAGTTTCGGCTGGTTCGCGCTGTTGTTCATGGTGTTCTGCAAAGTGTTCCCATCCGTGTCCATGTACGAGGTCAAGGAAATGGTTTATCACCGTAGCCAGGCAAGCAAGAAAAAAGAGCTTGGACTCGCAAACAAGGGAGCGCACTGATGAGCCAACGTCATTTACTTGCCCTGTTCACCAACTTTGATGAGGCCGGGGCAGCCATCGCCGAATTGCGCTCAAGCAATATCCGCGGCTTCAGTATGGATGACTTGATACTCAAGTCGCCGATCGAACACCCGGAAGTGGAAGCGGTGTTGGGTGACAAGCCAGTGTATGTGCAGTGGTACACCTTGATCGGTTCTATTCTGGGTGGTCTGCTTTCGTTCTTTCTGATTTCCGGCTCACAGGCCAGTTTTTACGCACAGATGAAGGGCGGCAAGCCTATTGTGCCGTTGCCGCCCAACTTTGTTTTGACCTATGAGATGTTTATTCTAGGTGGCGTGTTCATCACCGTGCTTGGCTTTCTGGTTTGCGCCGGACTGCCAGCCAAGCGCTCGCCGCTATACAGTGCCAAAGTGTCGGAAGACCAGATCGGCATACTGGTGAAAGGGGATGAATCGGCAATCGCTGCCCTCAAGGCAGTGTTTACCAAGCATAAGGCATTGGAGATTCAGGAAGAGGCCGGAAAATGAAGAGACTATCCTTAACGATTGTATTGTTGCTGACACCTTTGTTGGCGCAAGCCTGGCCGTGGTCGGATGACATGGCCAATCAGGTCAGTGCCAAACCACAAGAGAGTGTGGACCTCAATAATCCGGGTATGAAGCCTTTTCCTAGACGCTCCGTTCCGGTTCCCGCCACCGCGTCTCTTGTTAAAGATATGGCAGCCGCAGAGAAGTTGACCAATCCAATTGCAGTAGATGGTAAGTCCATTGCCCAAGGCGGCAAACTGTATCAAATTTATTGCACCCCTTGCCACGGTAGCGCAGGCAAAGGTGATGGTTTGGTTGGAGCTAAATTATTACTTAAACCTTACGATTTAACCGCGGAACAAACCAAGGCTCGCAGCGATGGCTTTCTCTGGGGTTATATGACTTTCGGCGGAGCGATCATGCCAAATTATGCTAACGATCTGACCTCGACGGAACGCTGGCAAGTAATCAACTATATGCGCAAGGTGTTGCAGCAAGACATGCCTGCTGTTGCTGTGGCCACACCCACCAAATAAATATCATCAAGGAGCAAATATGTTTTCCTATAGCAACTGGTCGGTATTGACCGTCAATTTTTTGGTGGTGCTTTATTTGGCCTTGAGCGGTGTTGCCTTGTGTGCGGTGCTGCATTTGGTCAGCGCTCATTGGCGTTATGAAATACGCCAGTTAGCGTCTTCGCTGTTTGCGCTATTTCCGCTGGCCTTCGTGATGTTGATTATATTGCTAGTGGGGGGTGAGCACACTTTCCCTTGGTTGCATGAAGCGAAAGCTGGAAATGGAGAGCACCATCTCCCTGCATGGCATAACTACACTTTCTTGGTGGCACGACAAGTGCTGGGCATGTTGGCTGTGATGGCGATTTACTGGGTGTTCATCAAGCGTCAGGCGCTGAGTGAGCGCAGTGCCGAAGACAAGGCACGTTTTCATAATATTGCCACTTGGATACCCTTTACCTTTGTACTGTACGGCACCATGATGGCGTGGGATTTTGAGATGACATTGGTTGCTTCTTGGCATAGCGCGATCTATGGTATGCAGCATTTCATCAGCAACTTCGACATGTTCCTCGCTTTTTTGGTGATCTGGATATTCGTCTTGAATTCGTATAATAAGCTGCTGCGCCCAATTGAAGGCTATGTTTACAATTACCTCGCGCAGATGTTGCTGGCTTTTACGCTGTTGTGGGTGTATACCTTCTTCGCGCAATATCTCACCATCTGGTACGGCAATCTGCCGGGCGAGGTGGATCGTGTGATGGCTATGCAGGATGGCGATTACAGCGTGTTATGGTGGGCCACGTTTGCCCTCAAATTTGTTATTCCTTTTACGGTATTATCTATGCGCGTCTGTCGTCACTCTCCACCTGCCATTTTGGCGGTAGCAACTTGTATCGTTGTAGGCACCTTGTTTGAACGCTACACCTGGATTGCCGGCATTAATGGCACGGGCGACATGCCGGTGTTGGCTGCAATCGTGGTCAGCGCAGCAGTCGCTGCAATGGGGTTCCTGCTGGTGCGGCGCAGTATGCGTCTTAACCACTTGATACAGGGTTGAGCCGCGCTATGATGACTCTTTACTCGGGTACGACCGATCCCTTTAGCCACCGTTGCCGAATTGTTCTCTATGAAAAGGGCATGGACTTTCAGGTGATTGACGTGGATGTCTTCAACAAGCCAGAGGATCTTGCACTGATTAACCCGCACAACAAAGTGCCGGTACTGGTGGAGCGCGATCTGATCCTATATGAAGCTAACATCATCAACGAATACATTGATGAGCGCTTTCCGCACCCACAGCTGATGCCAGCTGATCCGGCGATGCGCGCGCGCGCGCGTCTGTTTCTGCACCGCTTCGAAAACGAGATATTTTGCTACGTGCCTGCATTGGAAAGCGGTGTGCAAAAAACAGTTGAGAAAGCACGGATCGCGGTGCGTAATAGCCTGACCCAGATTGCCCCAATATTCGCTAAACAAAAATACATGCTGGAAAATGACTTTTCCATGCTCGACGTAGCGATTGCACCTATGTTGTGGCGTCTGGATCATTACGGCATCCAGCTTGATAAAGAAGCTGCGCCACTGATGAAATATGCTGAGCGTTTGTTCTCACGCCCGGCTTATAGCGAAGCTATGACTGCGGCCGAAAAGGCAATGCGTAAGTAATACACTGCCGTGCAAGAGCTTCCTACCAAACCCTATCTGATTAGAGCAATAGTCGAGTGGTGTGCAGATAGCGGTTTAACTCCTTACCTAGCAGTTAAAGTGGATGAGCAGACGCGAGTGCCCAAGGCTTATATTAAGGAGGGTGAAATTGTCATTAACCTGAGCCCTGATGCAGTACGTAATCTGCACTTGGGCAATGACAATATAGCGTGTAGTGGGCGCTTCGGTGGCGTGTCACATGCCATAGACATACCGATGGTTGCGGTGATCGGTATTTTTGCCAAGGAGACTGGTCAGGGCTTGGTGTTTCAGGGAAACAATTCTGCGCCCACATCCCCTGATTTGACTGATAGCGATACTCCGCCGGATAGCGCTCCGCCGACTAAGCCGCGATTGCGCGTGGTGAAATAATTCTAAACACCTCACCACAGAGAAAGGCCGTCACCCGGACTTCAAGCCTACCTTTCTTAATTCCCGCCGCAAGCTCAAATAGTCCGGACACGCCGTTCCCACTACTTTCCAAAACGCAGCAGAATGGTTCATTTCGATCAGGTGCGCGAGTTCATGCACAACGACGTAGTCAATCAAACGTAACGGCATTTTGATCAGCTGCCAGTTGAGGCGCACACTGCCTTTCACGGTGCAACTTCCCCATTGAGTTCGTGCGGAGGAAAGTTTTATGGTGCGCGGTGTGGCATTCATCAACGGCGCATAGTGCGCCACACGCTCTCTGAATAAAAGCATCGCCTCGCGCTGATACCACTGCTTCATGGCTAGTTCGGTCGCTGTCTGATTTTTGCTATCTCTGACATGTACAAATAGTTGTGTGCCACACAGTTGCGGTGGGGTAGTGAACAAGCTGGTCACCACGCACAGCGTCAGTGGTTGTCCGAGAAAAAAAACGGCTTGTCCATCCAGCCATTGCTGTGGAGCAGGGCGTGTTGACTGCCAGCCTTCCAGTTTCTGAAGCACCCACATGGCTTTTTCTTGCAATACAGTTTGCAGCCATTTCTCCGATGCGCGCATGGGTATATTAACGGTCAGGCCACGGTCATCAATACGAAGGCCGATGCTGCGTCGTCGGCCAGTGCGCTTGAGGGTGTAATTGATGGGCTTGCCTGCCAGATGAATGCTGCGCTGTTCGACCGTGGCCGGGGGAAGGATTAAATGGCGTAATTTATTCAGCATCAGGACAGGCGCATCATTTCGTTTTCTATCCATTCTTCTGCGCGCCCATTGATTTCATCAGCACTGAGTCCGGTGGAATCTAGAGGTTGTCCGATACTCATGGTGATGACCCCGGGCAATTTGAAGAAGGCATTTTTCTTCCATAGTCTGCCGGCATTATGTGCCACAGGCACCACTGGAACACCGCTGGCTGCGGCCAGATAAGCGCCGCCGCGTTTATATTTGCCACGCTGACCAAATGGAACACGAGTCCCCTCCGGAAAAATCACAACGCAAAATCCCTGTGCCAGACGCTCCTGGCCTTGAGTTAATAATTGCTGAAGAGCTTCGCGCTTATTACCTCGGCTGATGGCAATTGGGCTGGTCATGGCCAAACCCCAGCCAAAAAAAGGCAGCCACAACAATTCGCGTTTGAACACCCAAACTTGCGGAGGAAATACTTTTTGCAAGGCAATTGTTTCCCAAGCGGACTGGTGTTTGCACAACACAATGCTGGGCTGGGTCGGAATATTTTCTGCGCCGCGCACCTCCAAGCGTATATTGCAGACAACGCGCAGCAGCCACATCACCGACAGCGCCCAGCCGGAGATAATGCGGTATCGCGTAATCGGATGCAGCGGAAAAGACAGCAAGGCAAACAGCGTGAAAAATGGCGTGATGAAGATTTGCAAAATTAAAAAAATCAGCGACCGCAGAAATAGCATGAGTGCCTTATACCAATGGCGCGACTGCCGCCGCCAGATCGGAATAAATCAGCGTACCCGGCGGCAATCCGCCTGTCGCTTGGGTCTTCATGCCCTTGCCACTGAGTACCAGTATGGGTAACGCGCCCAGCTTAGTGGCGCACTCCAGATCGCGCAAGGAATCGCCCACTGCGGGCACGCCCTTCATGTCTACGTTGTAACGCGCTGCAATTTCTTCAAGCATACCGGCACGGGGTTTGCGGCAATAGCAATCGGATGCAGCCGCATGAGGACAGAAAAAAATCGCATCTATGCGGCCGCCGGCATGTGATACAGCCTTGTGCATCTTGTCGTGTATGGCATTCAGCGTAGCCATATCGAACAGCCCGCGTCCGATGCCAGATTGATTAGTGGCCACCACCACGCGGTAGTCAGCTTGTACCAGACGGGCAATTGCTTCCAAGCTACCGGGCAGGGGCTTCCATTCATCTGGGCTTTTGATGAATTGGTCGGAGTCATAATTGATGAC
>JAYUTK010000023.1:0-3256 GCA_043755195.1 Gallionellaceae bacterium | reverse complement strand
CGAAAATTGGGGTTCATACTTTTAAACGCTAAGCCGACGCCGGTTTTCATCATCAGCATACGGTGACTGTAATAGCTGTACCAGTTGGCAAAATTAGTTCGTTCATCGCTTGCACCGGGGCCAGAGGTGGCACCTACGGCAACTCTGGTAAACACGCCCACACCCGGTGTCGCGCCGATGGCACTATTGCACTCTCGGTAAAAAGTACCGGAGGTGTTGAAATAATTCTTTAGCGTACTGGTGGTTTGAGTGCCGGAATAGGTGTAGTAAAAAGCTGCTTGGGCTGTGAGGTTGCTACTGCTGGAGCCGCTACCACTACCGCCGGTAAAAGATGTGCTGAGATTGGTTGTGCCCGCAGTAGTGTCGTAGCCAGTTACCCACGCAGCGGTAAAGCTGGCGTTCGGGTAGCTCGTGCCCGATGAGTTCACCGGTGGGGCGTAGGTGATCGTAGGGTTGTAATAAACCCCATTACACTGGCTGCTGTTATAGCCATATTTTCCGCTGAAATCTCTAGTCACGTCCGGCATATAGTCCCAGCCCATACTGCCTGAGTCATCCAGCATGAGCATCAAGTTGGGGTATACAGAAGTGTTGGAGGAGGTCGCCATCGGCGAGGTTGCCAGCGCGACCGGATTCGCCGCCAGTGCGGGTAGCGCGAATAACAAACTGGCGCTTAACGCCAACTTGAAAAAATGGCGGGCGATGGTGGTGTGCAGGTAAGTTTTCATGATTGCCTCCTAGTAGACAAACGACTGTATATAACTAACGGTATTTTTTGGGCCACTGATTCTGGCGGTAATGCGAATTTGCGCTGACTGCGCACTTTGCACGCACCCCGCGCCTTGGCAAACTTCGTCGGCAGCAGCAACTTCAGCCTCACCTAATAAGGCACTTGTGGTGGTGAACAGGCAATTGGCGCCGCTAGGAATTTGATTGGGGGTGCGGCACATCCGCTCGATAATATAGCGGGCGCTGTTGCCACTTACATCGGGTGGGACGAGTACGCTGTCAGCGTCATTCCAACCAACCGTGCCGTTGGTCAATTCTGCGTTATCGCGGGCGCTGGAATAATAACCTCGGGCCGCGTTGGCTGCGTTACTCAGGTTAAAGGTGTGGTCGGCATCGAGCAGCACGTTCTTCCCGGCAGCCATCATCGCTACTTGCTCAGCTTCCATCCAAGCCATCGCGGCTTCGATACCCGCGTCGCCGGAATTGGTGGCCGCTTGCCGGAAGGCCAGGTTACCCGCAATCATCGCGCTGGTGTCCACCGAGCGTATCAGGGCAACAGCGGCGAGCGACATGACGACCAGAGCGATGAGGGCAAAAAATAATACGACACCGCGCTGCTTTATCGCGGCTGACAAATTTTCACGTTTGGCTGATCGCAAAGTAATCACAATGTGCTCCTGGACCAAATCACATTGCGCAGCGGAATGATGGTTTCAAACACGCGGTAGCGATAACGTTGCCAATTGGGTAAATTGGTCAAGTTGATGGCGGGGGCGGGCGACGCATTAAGCGGGCTGGCCGAAGTGCCGCTCCACGCGCACAGGCCGCTAGGGTTATTAGCGGTGAGCGAGTTGCATGTTTGGGTCACGCCTTCCTTTTCTATTAAACCGGTGCGCGCCACCACAGCAATGCGTACCGCTTTGATGCGGTTGCGGTCGGGTGTCGTTGGCGCAGCCCAAGTCGCACCAGCAGCATTCACCCACTGGACTACCTGGTTTGAATTCGCCGCATCAGAAATTCCATATTGTGCTTGGATATTGACAATTTCAGAAACGATAGGCGTTGCAACAGGGGCATTGCGTTCTAAATTGTTGTTAGTTATGCGATAAGTAATTTCATTCCATCTTCCCAAGCAAGCAAGCTGCGCACCAGCAATGGCGCCGGTAGCATCGCCTAGGGTGACACCTGTCGTGTCGGTCAACCCGGTTACGGTGGTAACATTGCAGGTGGTAGGGCCAGTCAAAATAAGGGCAATATTGCCGATCGCGCAACCTAGGTTGTTGGGTATGCTTGCAGCTAACCCGGCCACTAGGGTAATCGGCACAGGGGTGCCCGCCGTAGGTGAATCGGCGTAGCGGATAGTGATGCTGTCACTCGCCCCTGCGTCACCGCCATCTGTAATGGTGACGGGCGAAATACTGGCTACACCCGCAGCTGTGGCCACTGCTGCGATAGTCGGCGCGACACATTTAATTGCCGAATCAGTCACCGGAAGTAAGCCGTAGCCAGCCATTTGTAACTCGCGCGCTATGGTATACAGCGCGATGCTACCATTGGTTTGTGCATCGGCAACTCCGGTGGTGGTGCGCTTTTGTCCTTCAAAGACCGAAAAAACCTGCATGATCACTAGGGTTGCAAGCAGACCGATGACCAGTCCAACCAAGACTTCTATTAGGCTAAAGCCTGTTTGATGGCAAGCGGCGAGTGGTTTGTTAGTTTTCATGCTGCTAACCCCCAGCGATGGTGGTGGTGGTGACGAGGCGATGCCGTTGCTGTTGCTCGCCAGGTTGCAACCATGTGACAGTAACTACAAACTGGCCAGGTGCGGGCTCTTCTACAGTCCTTGTGCCACCGGGTAGTAGCGTGGAAATATTGGTATTGATTTCAACATAGGCGGCTGGATTGCTAGGGTTCGACCACATCAAGCCTATCCTTTGTTGAGCGATAAAGCTGGCCTCGGCGCGAAATTTGGAGTCGGAGGTGTTCTTAATCATAGCTGCCTGCAAGCCGACTAACGCAAGCACCCCCATCGAAAAAAGCAGGATGGCGACCAACGCCTCCAGTATCACCACGCCTTGTTGCGCTGGCTTACGCTGTGGCGATAGCTTTTGATGAGATGATATTGGTTTGTTCATGATTTATTCCTAGTTAAAACTTTATGGAATTAGCATGCCTGTGGGCTTGAGCCTGCCACCAGATAAGGCGCACACATCTTGACGTTGCCGCCCAAGCCAATGGTGACTCTTAATTCGCGGCTGTCTGCGGCGGCCAAAATAGAAGAGTCAATTTCAACTCGCCGCAGGGGAGCTGCGCCAACTACCGCGCCCAAGCCGCTGAAAGTGATGGTGGTGGCCGCAGCGTTGTTCATATCAAAACCTCTGGCGGTGGCGTTTCTTGAACCTTCGTTGGCTGATCGGGAATCAAGAATGGCATTGGGATCATTGGGATTTGCCGTATACAACCTGACATCTCTGACCACCCAAGATGATGACCATGTTGCATTTACCCCCAACAGGACGAATGATAC
>JAYUTK010000022.1:0-26463 GCA_043755195.1 Gallionellaceae bacterium | reverse complement strand
GGGCATCTTGCCCGCATTCAACCCAAGCGGGCAAGATGCCCGCGCTCCAAAAAACACGACTAAATCAGTGCTGCCCTAGCAATGCTGAGTAAATCTTCCCCGTCCAGCAGCTTGCTTATTACAAGGCACACAATGATAATTGTGGCTCGGTGTATTTTTGGAGTCAGCCATGAAAATCTATTCAGCTGTAATTGAGCGATGCCCACAGACTGGCCTGTTCGTTGGTTTCGTGCCCGGTTTCCCCGGCGCTCATTCTCAGGGGGAAACGCTGGATGAGGTCAACCACAATCTGCACGATGTCATTACAATGCTTCTGGAAGACGGCGAACCTGTTCTGGAATCCGAGTTTGTTGGGGTTAAAAACGTCGCCGTCGCTTGAGTCATGGGCAATATCCCCGTCCTCAAACCCAATTCGAAGTTATCGCCATCCTCTGCAAACTTGGCTTCACCGAAGTCCGCCAACGTGGATCACACAAACAATTTCGCGATGCAGCAGGCCGCTGCACAACGGTTCCATTCCATCAAGGTCGAGACATCTCCCCAGTTCTGCTCCGTCAAATCGCCAAAGACATCGGCCTCGCGCTTGATGAGTTGCTCAAGCATAGATAGCCTAACCCTGCAAGAGACCAAGCGTGTGCTGCTTTATAGAGCCGATGGGAAATTTGAAGAGCGCACCGTAGCGACGGATCGGTGAGCCGCAGTGAATTTTTTAATCATAAGGAGTGGTAATGAACTCATATTCATTTTGGAATAATAAGGGCGGTGTAGGCAAGAGCTTTCTGTGCTTTATTGCAGCGTGTGAGTATGCTTATAAGTTCCCTGATTCAGATGTCTACGTAATTGATCTTTGTCCACAAGCAAATGTTTCTGAAACGCTTCTTGGGGGGATAAGTACCAGCCCAAAACCAATGGCCAAACTTCTTAGTAGCACACCTCGTCGTTCTGTGGCGGGTTATTTGGAGGCACGTTTGAGCTCCCCATTTCGGATGATTGGCGATATTGAATGCTTTATAAGCCAACCATGTAAATTTAATGCGAATATCCCAAAGAACCTTTACTTAATTTGCGGGGATAATTTGCTCGAACTGCTTTCCGAACCGATTAGACAGACCTCACAATTATCATTGCCACAGGATGCATGGGCAAAAACACTTAACTGGATTAGAGATCTTTGCGTAGCACTGGAGGATCGCTCTGGTGAGCGTGATGCAATTTTCATTATCGATTGCAACCCAAGCTTTGCCATTTATACGCAGCTTGCTCTCGCAAGCTCAGATTCAGTTGTTATTCCTTACACGGCTGATGATAGTTCCAGGCGTGGTATCGAGAATGTTATGGCGCTTCTGTTTGGGGTCGGTGATTCAACAATGTCTAGTTATGCGAAACTCAGTTTCGCGCAAAAGGCGCGGATTGAAAATGTTGCTACGCCAAAAATTCACACTCTCATTAGTAATCGGCAAACACTATATGATGGTAAGCCTAGTAAGGCATTCGAAGCACTCAATAAAACAATTAAAAAAACTGTTGATGCAATTTACAAGCAACATCGTTCAATTTTCTCATTTCCATCAAAGACGCCGAGTTCAGAAGTTATAACTATCCCTGATTACCACGGCGCATCAATCGTTTCAGCTTCGAACGGTATTCCTCTACATCGACTTAAAGCAGGTCCGCATACTGTTGCGGGCGACCGTGTACAAATTAATCCTGATCCATTGAAACGCTATAAAACTGCATTAGAGAAATTCGTACAAAGGCTTTGAGATGGGTTCGAAGGCTGCATCTGAGTATTATTTGGCTCGAACTAGAGCCAAATTTCTCATCATGGCTGCGGGTAAGCCGCCGCCGACATCTTTGCCTGCTCAGCACAAGTCGGCTTGTCTGCATGCATGCTGGGCGATGCAAGTTGCGGCTTGGGAGGCGTACCTAGAGCGATTGATACGAGAAGTTCAGCAAATCATTGCCGACCCTTCTCATGCAAAATTGTCTGCCGTTCTGACACTGCTGAATTTAATTACTGAAGTTGAAATCAAGCGATTCAACACTCCCAATGCTGAGAACTCACGTAATTTGCTCATTCGGCATACTGGTTATGATCCTATTAATGATTGGCAATGGGCAGGTGAGGGGCTGTCCGGTAGTCAAAGCCGACAACGACTCGACGAAATTTTAAAGGTGCGACATAGCTTTGCACATGGATTTTCAATTCCGACTGATATTGCTTGGGTAAAGGATCGCAACACTTTGGGTAGTTTGAATGTTGGCACATTGAGATCAGTCGATAGCTTTTTGTCGCATATGGTCAAAGCTACTGACTTAGGTATGTCTAGACACTTGGTTACGGTGTTTGGTCTTACAAAAAGTGGAGGGTGATGTTGTGGATTGGGATGTCGGGTTACGGTGCGCTAACCCGACCTACAATTTTTTATTGGGGTTTGAATGATCGAGCTTAGTCAAGTAGGGTGGGCACGTTTTTTCCCCGCAAGGGGGAGGCCGGACTTCGCAATGAATGATGGTAGGCAGAGGGCTGCCCACCCTACGAAAATTTTTCATCATTTTCAATCGGTATTTGAATGATAGCCCGTAGGTCGGGTTAGCGCAGCGTAACCCGACATAACAGCAACCCGACAAAACGCCATGCAATACCGACGCGCCTTTCTCCCCGGAGCCTCATACTTTTTCACCCTGGTGACGGAGCGGCGGCGACCGATTCTTGCCTCTGCCGCAGCGATTGAGGTTTTGCGCGCCGCGTTTCGCGCCGTGCGCAAAATCCGCCCATTCGAAATGGATGCAATCGTCGTGCTGCCCGATCACCTGCATTGCATCTGGACATTGCCGCCGGGCGATGCCGATTTCGCCACTCGCTGGCGGCTGATCAAAACCAATTTTACCAAGCAATGCGATCCGGCATTGCGCGCACAGCCCAACCCGGCCCGCGTAGCAAAACACGAGCAAGCGATTTGGCAACACCGGTATTGGGAGCACCTGCTGCGCGACGAAGCCGATTACAGTCGGCATGTCGAATACATTCATTACAACCCGGTGAAACACGGAGTATCGCCCTCGGCGATGGAGTGGCCGTATTCCAGTTTTCGGCGATACGTTGAGGCAAATATTTACCCGGCGGATTGGGGGCAGGGCGCTATGAAGTTTGACGGGGTGGGTCATGAGTGAAAAGCAATACACGATGCTCTTTGTAGGTCGGGTTCAACAAATTTACGCGATTCTCTACGCGACAAGTCGCGTGAGAAATCGTCAGAGCGATAGCGTAACCCGACAGGCGGAGGATGAAGCGGATTGGGATGTCGGGTTACGCTGCGCTAACCCGACCTACGATTTTTTATTGGGGTTTGAATGATAGCCCTTAGCCAAGTCAGCCGCAGCTTCACGGTCGGCGATGTGATCGCCCGGCGTGATTTTTCAGGTGTGTTATTATTCGTCACACATGCCTAAACAACACACGGAAATCTTGCTGGAGCAAGAACGTTTTGAGCTTAAACCCAAATCGGGCGGTGGGCTTTTGAACTATGCGGTATGGGGCTATAAGGTAAAGGGCAAGTCAACCGTCACGAGGTACGCGATAGCTTATATCAACCATGCGATATGCCAGGTGGATAATGGGCGCGTCCTCGGTTTTGATAATGCCCACGGCTACCATCATCGCCACTACATGGGTTCAATCGAGCCGGTTGAGTATGTGAGTTATGCAGCAACACTGGAAAGATTTCAGCGGGAATGGATGGAGATCATCAATCAATTAGGAAGGAAGAAACCATGACCAAGAAAATCGTTGTTCGTACAGGTGAAGTCGCTGGTTTTTTTGACCGCGCAAAAGATGCCGCGCAACGCGCCGATCAAGGCGGCGAATTTAATGGCACGGTAACGCTATCGTTTGAAGACCCGCAAAAAATGTTCACGGTGTTATCTGATGCGCGCCGCCGCTTAATGCGGGAAATTATGCGGGAGCCCAAGACCATCAACGAGCTGGCAGGGACATTGCATCGTGATCGCTCGGCTATCACGAAGGATGTGGGATTGCTGGAGCGTATGGGGTTGATTGTTTCACAACGCCAATCAAATCCAGGGCATGGCATTCAGAAACTCGTTAAATCAGTCGCTACCAAAATCGAAATGGTGGCTACGCTGGGGTAATGCCGCAGGGATCACAATAAATTTGTGCTCAGTCAAATAGGGTGGGCACGTTTTTCCCCGCAAGGGGGAGGCCGTGGTTGTACAGCCGACAAGTCGGCAACAACCACGCACTGTGCCGCTTCCGCTCCGCAGCAGCGCGCCTCATCCTGGCAATTGATGCAACTTTTTCTTCCCACGTCTTGGCACGGGCGTCTGCGCGGTAGCTGGCTTTGTGGCTTTGTGGCTTTGGCCTTCCCACTCCCAAACCGCTCGCTACGATTTCTGTCGCCATGTATATAACAAACGCCGCCATCAATATTCCGCTAAAATGCACATTCTGTTACATCACTGCAAGGAGTGTCGTCATGAAACAATTAGACCGCATCACCACAGATCCCAACATCATGGGCGGCAAGCCGTGCATTCGCGGGCAACGTGTGACGGTGGGCACGCTCATCGGATTGGTTGCCAGCGGAAAAACGACAGCGCAGATTCTTGCCTTGTACCCCTATGTGGAAGCGGAAGACATCACCCAAGCGTTGCGCTATGCGGCGTGGCGTGCTGAAGAAATAGAGTTGCCATTGATTACTGCATGACAGTGCGTTTGTTCATTGATATGAACCTCTCGCCCTCATAGGTAGAGGTTTTGCGAGAAGCCGGATTTGAGGCGATACATTGGTCTCGGCTTGGTGCACACAATGCCCCGGACAGTGAGCTTTTCGCTTGGGCTCGGGAGAACGAATACATCGTTTTTACACATGACCTTGATTTCGGCGCAATGCTGAACGCCACCCAGGCAGAATCCCCAAGTGTTTTTCAGGTACGCACAGATGATGTTAGTCCCGCTGCACTTGCGCCTCGCGCCATTGAATTGTTGCAGCGTTTTGCGCCGCATCTTTCATCGGGGGCGTTGATTGTTGTGGATGAGATGCGTGAGCGCGTCAGGATATTGCCACTGGGAAGTGGGTTGCGTTCGTATCCCTAAACAGCCAAGTAGGGTGGACACGTTTTTTCCCCGCAAGGGGGAGGTCGTGGTTGTACAGCCGACAAGTCGGCAACAACCACGCACTGTGTCCACGCGGAGGTCTTCGCAATGAATGATGGTGGGCAGAGGGCTGCCCACCCTACGAAAATCTTCCATCGTTTTCAATTGGTATTTGAATGATAGCCCTTAGCCAAGTCAGCTGCAGCTTCACCGTTGGCGATCAGCAAGTCGCCGCGTTGCGCGTCATTAATCTGAGAAACCCAACGCAAAAAATAGCGTCGTTGCGCTATACTTACCCCAGTTACGGAGGACACTATGGACACGTTAACCCTATCTCAAACTGACACACGCCGTTTGGAAAAACTCGCTCATGCGGCGGGGCGCACACCCAAGGAGGTTCTCAAACATGTGCTGCGTGATGGTTTTGATGCGACTGAATATGCGGTCAAGGCGATTAGGACGCGCATGCAAAGTGTTGAGCGTGTCTCACACGAAGATGCCATGCAGCGGCTCGATGAATTGACCAAACATCATGCCCGGAACGAAAAGAAAGCGGCTTGATTGGCATCCTGACGCAATCGCCGAACTGGCGGAATCTCTGGCTTGGTATGCTAGGCGTAATCCCACCGCAGCCAGGCGGATGCGCAGGGTTATTGAAGAAGTCGCTCATTCCCTGATTGCGTCACCCATTGCAGTGTCTGGCCGTCTCGGCGTTGTCTCCGGGACGCATGAACTACCGGTTGGCCATCGTGTGCCTTTCACGCTGATTTTTGTACGTCACAACCACACCGGCAATTGCACCATCTTTCATTGTATGCACCAACGGCGGAATTATCCGGTAGATGAAAGCGCATGATAGCCCTTAGCCAAGTCAGCCGCAGCTTCACAGTTGGCGATCAGCAAGTTGCCGCATTGCGCGACATCAATTTGAACATCGCGGCGGGCGATTATGTCTCCATCATGGGGCCGTCTGGTTCCGGTAAATCTACGCTGCTCAATTTGATTGGTCTGCTTGATCGCCCAAGCTCCGGCACCTACAAGCTGGATGGTGGCGATGTCACCGCCTTAAATGATGAACAGCAAGCCAAGGTACGCAGCGAAAAAATTGGCTTTGTGTTTCAGTCGTTTCATTTGGTCCCGCGTTTGACAGCTGCGATGAATGTCGAATTGCCGCTGATATTAGCGGGTATCCCTTCGGCGGAACGCAAGGCTCGCGTTGCGCAGTTGCTGGAAAATTATGGCCTGACTGATCGTGCCGACCATCGTTCTGATCAACTCTCCGGCGGGCAGCGCCAGCGCGTGGCGATTGCGCGCGCCACCAGCATGCACCCGACCGTGCTACTGGCCGATGAGCCGACCGGCAATCTGGATCAAACCACCGGCAAGGAAGTGATGAACCTGCTCGAACAAATGGTCGCTCAACAGGTAACGCTGATCGTCGTTACTCACGATCCGATCATCGGCGCGCGGGCGAAGCGGCAGTTGCATATGGTAGATGGGCGGTTTATTTCGGAAACACAAGGCAGTTCCTCATGAATCCGGATTACTTAATATACCTATGTCCGTTCGCCCTGAGCTTGTCGAAGGGTGAGCGTTCATGGTTCGACAAGCTCACCACGAACGGTTGCACATGAAGCTGATTGATGTCATGCAATTTGCCTTTGGCAGTCTGCGCGGCAGCCGCAGCCGAACTTTGCTCATGATCCTGGCGATGTCTATCGGCGTGGCATCGGTGATGGTACTGACCGGTTTGGGCGAGGGCGCACGGCGCTACGTCATTGGCCAATTTTCTGCGCTCGGCACTAATCTGGTTATTGTGTTTCCCGGACGCACCGAAACGGCGGGCATAGGACCCGGCATGTTGCTCGGGCAAATTCCACGCGAGCTGAGTCTGGACGATGCACAAGCTTTGCTACGCAGCCGCGCCATCAAGCGCCTCGCGCCGCTGACAGTCGGCTCCTCGCAGATTTCTCTCGGCGCGCGTAACCGCGAAGTGGTGGTGCTGGGTTCAACTTCAGATTTATTGGAAGTGCGCCACATGAGTTTGGGGCAGGGACAATTTCTACCCGCAGGCGATGTGCATGCCAGCGAATCGGTCTGCGTGCTGGGTGCCACGATCAAGCGCGAACTGTTTGGTCAGGAGCAAGCCATCGGTGCTTGGGTGCGTTTGGGCGACCGGCGTTTTCGCGTGATCGGCGTGTTGGCCAATCAAGGCGAATCCATGGGGCTTAACACCAACCAATTGGTCATAGTGCCGGTCGCTGCGGCGCACTTGTTATTTAACACTTCCGGCTTGTTCCGCATTTTGGTGGAGGCGAAAAGCCGCGACACTATCGAACTGGCCAAGAGTGATACTGAAGAAATTTTAAAAGCGCGGCATAACGGCGAACGCGATGTGACCGTGATCACGCAGGATGCCGTGCTGGCCACTTTTGATCGCCTATTGCGCGCATTGACGCTGGCGGTGGGTGGCATTGCCGCAATCAGCCTGTCAGTAGCGGGCATTCTGATTATGAATGTGATGCTGATTTCCGTGGCGCAGCGCGTCAAAGAAATCGGTCTGCTCAAGGCACTGGGCGCGCCGTCCACGCAAATCAGAAATCTGTTTTTTGCCGAGGCGATATTACTGTCCGGTATCGGCAGCGTGGCGGGCTTGATACTGGGTCAAGCAGGCATCATGGTGATCGCGCAACTCTATCCAACCTTGCCGGTCACTGCGCCGTGGTGGGCGGTGCTGGCAGCGCTGGCCACCTCGCTCGGCACCGGCATCCTGTTCAGCGTGTGGCCGGCGCGGCGCGCGGCGCGGCTGGATCCGGTGTTGGCGCTGGCGCGGGCATGAATCGTGCGCTCAATATTGAACGTGAGCATCTTGCAATGCGACGCATAACCATGCTATTAACCATCATCGGATGCATGATGAAAGCATTCCATTTTCATTGAAGGAGGGTTTATGAGAGCCACACTGAACATTGAAGACGAGCTTTTCGCTAAGGCGCAACGTGTTAGCGGACTGAAGGAAAGGGCTGCATTGATACAGGAGGGGCTTAGGGCTTTGATCGAGCGGGAGAGCGCCCGACATCTGGCGCGTTTGGGTGGAACTGAGCCGCAATTGCAGCCTGTTACCAGACATAAATCTGATCCAGCATGATTTTAGTAGATAGCTCGGTTTGGGTTGATCACCTGCGCACTGGCGAGCCATCGCTGGTTGCGCTTTTGAATAGTAGCCAAGTATTGATGCACCCTTTTGTCGTAGGCGAATTAGCGTGTGGCAACCTGAAAAACCGCAAAGTGGTTTTATCCCTGTTACAGGATTTACCCTCAGTGCCTGTCGCCACCGATGAAGAGGTGTTGTTTTTTATCGAAAGGCACAGCCTGATGGGTCGGGGTATTGGTTATGTTGATGCCCATTTACTCGCTGCGGTTGTTCTGGCGGGAGCTGATCAACTTTGGACGCGAGACAAACGTCTTGGCGCAGTTGCAGGTTGATGAGATTGGCTTTCCAAGCCACATAAATCTAAATCGCAGCTCGATATGCCGGCCGAATTGTCTGCAAGATTTGATGGCAAGACGTGAAGGAGGCTGCGAAATGAAAACAAGTAATGCAATTCTGCACCTGACGGTAGGCGAACCGATACAAGCCAGCCTTGCGCGCTACAGCGGCCATGAAAGCAGCCAAACAAGGCAAGCAGGTCAAACCCTATTTTGCCGTTGGCTTCGATGGTGTCGGCGAAATGTTCTCGGTTTTTACGCCCAAGCGCTGGGAATTGATCGGCGCGCTGCGCGAAGGTGGCGCAATGACCATCGCAGAACTTGCCCGGCAACTCAAACGCGACTACAAGAATGTGTATAACGATTGCGAACGCTTGATTGAATGGATGGCGATTGAGAAAGATGAGAGCGGTTTGATTTTCGCGCCTTATGCCGAGATTGTGGTGGATATGAAATTGCCGAACAGGTGCGCGACGTAAAAAAATATCTTCACTAAACTCAATATGACATGCCAAGCTTGGTATTTGAATTGCCGCTTTCGGGTGATGATTCCAGCGAGTTAAACGGCGGCAAGGTGCCAATTGCTGTCGTCCATAGCCCCGAAATTGAATGACCACTTGCAAGTAAACATCGGACGTTGGATGATTCGCAATCGAAGGGCAGGATCCAGCCAGTACCTGGGTGCATAATAATTGCCGTATTTGCTATAACATTGCAATAGACAATCTAACATCTGAACGAATTTAAGGGGCTAGAAAAAATGAGAGTCGCATCAAACCTTCACGATGCAAGAATCGGTGCCCAGAACCTCCTGGTCGAAATGACAATCGGAGAGTATGAAGGTATTGTCAGTGATGCATTGAAAAAGAACGAATTTCAGAGGAGACGAGTTGGATCATCAAAAACAGTGTACGCCTTATTAAAGGAAGACCTACTCAAACAATGCATTATTCCGCCTATTGTCTTGGCGCTAACCAACAATATCAAATTCAAGCAAGATGATGATGTGGCTTTTGAAACTGCTTTAAATCAAAATAAAGATCACTTGGTAATTTTGGATGGACTGCAAAGAACTTACACAATATTTGATCTCCTGGCAGATCTCCGATCTAGCAGCGATGAAGGCTCATTGCAGTTGATTTTGAGCACAAAATTACGAATTGAAATTTATGTTGGCCTTAATAGATTAGGTATTTTGTATCGCATGCTGACACTGAACACTGGACAAACGCCAATGTCCCTGAGGCATCAAATCGAAATGCTCTATCTTGACTACATCAGCAAAGAGACAAACGGCATCGAATTAATTCGCGAGGCAGACGGGCGCGTGGCAAGCAAAACTAATCAGTACAACTTCAAGGATGTTATTGAAGGGTTTAATGCATATTTGGACCGTGACGAGCTACCCATCGACAAAGCCGACCTTCTTGAAAATGTAAGCAGTCTTGAGAAGTTGGCTAAGGAAGATCCAAAATCAGCATTGTTTGACAAATTCATATTTTCTCTTAATTCTACAGTAGCCAAATTTACTGAGATTTGTGGTGCTAGTGAAGTCAGTGAAGAATTCATTGATGAACATGGAACGCCGTTTGGAAAAAGCATTATGCAAATTCTTAAGAAGCCACAGGCAATTTCAGGCTATGGAGCAGCTGTCGGCAAGCTGATTGACTTCAAAGCGCTATCAACGATGGACGATATTGGTCAGATAGTTAAAGAACTAAAGATAGAAGACCCCATGGCCTTCCTTGAAGATATGAATAAATCGCTGTTGTGGCTAAAGACCAACAGCAAGAAGATTGGTAACGCCCAACGAAATTTTTTCACTTTCTTTTTTAGAGACCTGCTTAACCGGGATTCCGATAGCTATTTATCCCCAATTAATGCAAGTAAAAGTGCGCTGAGAAAATATCAAGCTCAGAACATGTAGCAAGTCATCATGTCAGTTAATATCCTGCGTGACGGTCGTGAATTCGAGTACAAGCTTGCTGAAGATCATGGCAACGGGAACTCATTTTCACTTCAAGAAGAAAATGGGAACAAAATATTAGTCGAGGTCCCACTAGCACTTGATGACTCGTTCTCTGACAAATTATTCGATATCTATTTTTTTAGTAAGAGGGATATTAAAGAAAGTGATATTTTTCAGGTGTATGTGAGGGAAAAAGATACGCGTATCGGTTGGTTGATCCCAATGCTTGCTTTGTCATCGACCTTTCATGATTACGCAGAAAATGAACATTTTTTAAAATACGCATATATTGCAGTTCGAGAGTCACTGAAGTGTCTAAATAAATCAATTTTTTCTCACACTGTTGACGGAAATGAAGGAAGGGTCGGCTTCGCCGATATTTTTCACGACTTTACTGCAATATTGTTAATAAGCAGAGAAACATTGAGTGAATCGATTCAATTTAATGTTCACCGCGCTTCTCCGAGTCTCATTCGGTATGGTTATGTTCAGCTCGGCGCATCTGATCCAGGACGAGTACGGCTAAATAGGGATGCTCCAACTGGACAGCGTTTATATATCGAACAGATTTCGCATTCTATACACAACGAAGAACTCATCAGCGAGCTACTCAATTATTCATTCGCTGTCGAAGACAGTCCGGTGTTTAAGTTCTTTCTTCTATATCAGCTCTTTGAATTGCTAATAGAAGAGATATATCGGATAGAGCAGGCGGATATCGTCAATGAGCTGGTTACAGTCAGGGGTGACTCAGGGAAAACGAAGGAGTGCATTGAGAAGCTCAATAAATTTATGTCGGAAAGAAGCCGGCTCAGTCTGCTTATACAGAAATATACCCAACCTGGTATTAACTTAGCTGAGCTACAACGGTTCTGCAATTCATTGCTAAAGAATCTTGGTAAAGAAGAGGATGACTCTTTCCAGGGATATTTCTACCGTGTTCGAAATTTCATATTCCATCAATACCGGGATTTTCCAGCAGCGGAGACTTCATCTTTGGAGGCCATTGTTGATGAGCTTTTGGATGTATTGCCTTGTATTCTGGCTGAATTCGGACAGCAGCATTCTGCATAGCAGCCATTCAAATGCTCAACTCTCAATGGCGGCATCGTGTCGTTTTCTGCCCGTGGTGACCGACTGCTTTATGGCGAATCAAATTATTTTTAGCCAGTGACTGGTTTACGGCATACAGTTCGTAATGATGAACGCTCACTCGGTGTCGGTTGCGCTACTTGGCAAGTGACGGGTTTCAGGCAACGCGATTTCAAATTGAAAGAAGACCAGGGTACAAAAACAGATGCGGCAAACTGACGGTTTGTGTCAGCCCACGTAGGGCGGAAAAGCGTAGCGCCTTCCGTCGTATAAGGTATGGCGCAGCATACTCAATATGCCCGTTGCCGCCATGTGCTAATCCATTCTCATCAACGGCCCTGAGGTAGTTTCGTTGCGGCAAAATTCACCATTCTGTTTTCTGTTGCATGAGTCGGCGCAATGAATCGTAACGACATCCAACGCCTGTTAGAAGAAGCGATGAAAATTACGAATCATCGTGACTATGTGATTATCGGCTAGACTAGATTATTATTCCGGCCACCGCCGGAATGACACGCATATGCTCCTCCCTGACCTAATCCGCCTCACCACCTCCAGCTTCCTCAGCTACCGGATGCGCAGTTTCCTCACCGGTTTGGGCATCGCCATCGGCATCACAGCAGTAATTCTGCTCACCTCCATCGGCGAAGGCTTGCATCAATTTGTGCTGGCTGAATTTAATCAGTTTGGTACCAACACTATCAATATTCAGCCTGGCAAGACGCAGACACATGGTGCGAATGTCGGCATATTCGGTTCGGTCAGGCCACTTTCCATTGAGGACGCGCAAGCCTTGCGCCGCTTGCCGAATGTTGAGCATGTCACACCGGGTGTGCAGGGCAATGCTGAGCTGCGTGCCAATGGAAAAACGCGCCGCACCATGGTGTCCGGCGTGGGGCATGAAATGACAGACATTTTCAACATGAAGGTGCAGAGCGGCAGTTTTTTGCCTGATGATGATTTGACGCAGTCGCGTGCGCTGGTTGTGCTGGGTGCGAAAGTGCGGCAGGAATTGTTCGCTGGACAGAATCCGCTGGGGGCTTTCTTGCGCGTTGGCGGTCAGCGCTACCGCGTGATCGGCGTGATGGAGTCAAAAGGGCAGGTGCTTGGGCTCGATCTGGACGATGCAGTATTCATCCCTGCTGCGAATGCGATGGAATTATTCAATCGCACTGGCTTGATAGATATTCATCTGAGTTATAAAGCCGGCACTGATTTAAACAGCATGGTGAGTGCTATCACTGCGTTACTCACCGACCGGCACGGACGTGAAGACTTTACCATTACCCCGCAGGAAAAAGCATTGGAGGTGCTGGGTTCGGTGCTGGATGTAATTACCTTTGCTGTCGGCGCGCTGGGCGGCATTTCACTGCTGGTCGGTGGCATCGGCATTTTGACTATTATGACCATGGCTGTGACTGAGCGCACGGCTGAAATTGGTTTGCTGCGTGCTTTGGGAGCGCAAGAGCGTCAGGTGCTAATGTTGTTTCTGGGCGAGGCGATGATGTTATCTGCATTGGGTGGTTTGGCTGGGCTGGCACTCGGTGTTGGCATCGCGCAGGCGTTGCATTGGCTGTTTCCGGCCTTGCCGGTGCATACTCCGTGGCTGTTTGCCGTGCTGGCCGAGATCAGCGCAATTGTTATCGGCTTGGCAGCCGGGGTGATACCCGCACGGCGCGCGGCGCGGCTTGACCCAGTGGAGGCATTGCGTGCGGAATAAATCGTGCGATATTTTCTGCAACGTCATAGATAACTATGGCGACATTGGCGTGTGTTGGCGGCTGGCGCGACAACTAACACACGAGCATGGTATCGCAGTACGGCTGTGGGTGGACGATCTGAGTAGTTTTCACAGACTTTGCTCCGAGGTCGATGTAACAAAAGAGCAGCAGGTTTGTCAGGGTATAGAGGTCAGGCATTGGCTCTCAGCATTCCCGGAAATTGAGCCCGCGCATTTAGTGATCGAAGCCTTCGCCTGCCAGCTACCGGCTAGCTACATCGAAGCGATGGCCGCGCAAACTCGACAACCGGTCTGGATCAATCTCGAACATCTTTCTGCTGAAGATTGGGTGGCGGGTTGCCACGGTCTGCCTTCTCCCCATCCCTCCCTGCCCTTGACCAAATATTTTTTCTTTCCCGGTTTTACCCCGGACACGGGCGGTTTGCTGCTGGAAGACGACCTCATGGCGCGCCGTGATGCTTTTCAGCTTGATCCCTTGCAACAACAGGCATTTTGGCAGTCTGTCGGAGTCGAGATGCCATCGTCGCACACATTAAAAATTTCTTTGTTCTGCTATGAAAACTCTGCGATTGAAGCCATGTTATTGGCTTGGTCACAGAGCGTTATTCCTATTCTTTGCCTGATGCCAGAGGGTCGTGCGCTGACACAAGTAGCAGAATTTTTCGGGTTGTCACAAGTGCTGCCGGGCAAAACCTATACTCAGGGCAGGCTGCAATTGCGTGTGCTGCCATTTATGGAGCAGCAGCGTTACGACGAATTGCTATGGGCATGCGACATTAATTTTGTGCGGGGCGAAGACTCTTTTGTCCGCGCTCAGTGGGCAGGCAAGCCATTTGTTTGGCATATCTATCCGCAGCAAGATAGCGCGCATATAGAAAAATTACGCGCATTCCTAAAATTGTACTGTGCCGGGCTGCCACCTGATGTGGCACAGTCCATGCAGAATTTTTGGGCTAGATGGAATGTCGAGAACAGTAGTGAGCAGCCTGCGTTTCTTGGCATAGCGCAAGTCTGGAACGATTTTTTGAAGCATGAGTCCGTATTGCGACAGCATGCCCAGTCATGGGCGCAACAACTATCCGCTAATAGCCTTGTTTTGAATGTGCTGAATTTTTATTGGAAAATTGATAGAATGCGCGACTTATAAATTTTAGATGCAAGACAGGTAGATATGAAAATAGCTCAAGAACTCCGCGCGGGTAACGTCGTTATGGTCGGCACCGACCCCATGGTGATACTCAAGGCCGAATATACCCGCTCCGGCCGCAATGGTTCGGTGGTCAAAATGAAATTCAAGAATCTGCTGACCGATTCACCGGGCGAGGCGATATACCGTGCTGACGACAAGTTTGAAATGGTTCTGCTGGATCGCAAGGATGCCACTTATTCTTATTTTGCTGATCCGATGTATGTATTCATGGATACCGAATACAACCAGTATGAAGTGGAAAAAGAAAACCTGGGCGATTCGATTAATTACCTTGAAGACGGCATGCCGTGCGAAATGGTGTTCTATAACGAAAAAGCAATTTCAGTAGATTTGCCCAACACGGTAGTGCGCGAGATTGTCTATACCGAACCGGCAGCGCGCGGCGATACTTCCGGCAAGGTGATGAAGCCAGCTAAGATAGGCTCAGGTATGGAATTGCCAGTGGCAGCATTTTGTGAGATTGGCGACAAGATTGAAATTGATACGCGCACAGGGGAGTTCAAGCGGCGCGTTGCAGCTTAGTTGTTTGATTTATGTTGCTCTAAAAAAGGCATCCTGGTGATGCCTTTTTTATTGATATGTTAAATATGGCCACTTCTTTAGTTACCCCAGTAAAATTCTCCGCTTCCTGCCGCCTGTGTCCTCGTCTAGCCAATTTTTTAGACGAGGTGCGTCAAGCGCAGCCGGATTATTTCGCACATCCCGTACCTTCGTTCGGTGATGCTCAGGCTAGGTTTTTAATTGTCGGATTAGCACCCGGCATGCATGGTGCTAACCGCACCGGGCGGCCGTTCACCGGCGACCATGCCGGTATTCTGTTGTATTCCACATTGCATCAATTCGGCTTTTCCAGCCATGCCGAGCCGCTGGATGCGGCGGGGCAGGTCAATAGCGAATTAATATTGCACAATTGCCGCATCACTAATGCGGTGCGTTGTTTGCCACCTCAGAACAAACCCGAACCCGCCGAAGTGCGTCAATGTAATGGCTATTTGGCCGATGAATTGGCATCGCTACCGCAGGGCGCGGCAGTGCTGATGCTGGGAACGGTCGCCCATCAAGCGGTGTTGCGCGCCTTGAATCTGCCAGTGAAGGATTATGTGTTTGGGCATGGTGCGCGGCACGAGCTGCTAAACGGAATGGTGCTGTATGACAGTTATCATTGCAGCCGCTACAATACCAACACCAAACGTCTGACCGAAGCGATGTTTCACGAGGTATTTAACAACATTAAGAGTTACATACATCTACTTGATAGAAAAAGAATTTAATTCAATAGAATTAATCGCCGGACTGCCCTTGCTGCCAGGCGTCTATCGCATGCTGGATAAAGCGGGGCAGGTGTTGTACGTCGGCAAAGCGGGGCAGTTGAAAAAGCGCGTCGCCTCCTATTTCCAGAAAAGCAATCTCTCACCGCGCATACGTTTGATGGTGTCGCACATTGCCGACATCGAAGTCACCGTCACGCGCTCCGAAGCCGAGGCGCTGCTGCTGGAAAACAACCTCATCAAATCTTTAAAGCCGCGCTACAACATATTATTCAGGGATGATAAATCCTATCCATATATTGTCCTGACCGGACACGCTACGCCACGCCTGGCCTATTATCGTGGCGCGGTTGCCAAGCAACATCAAACCTTCGGCCCCTATCCCAATTCACACGCTGCCAAGGAAAGCATCAACCTGCTGCAAAAGATTTTCCGCATTCGCACCTGCGAAGACAGTGTATTCGCCAACCGTACCCGTCCCTGTTTGCTACATCAAATTCATCGCTGCACCGCGCCCTGCGTCGGATTGATCAGCCCGCAGGATTATGCGACCGATGTGCGTAATGCCGCGCTGCTGCTGCACGGCAAACAGAGTGAAGTGGAGGGGGTGCTGCGGCTAGGCATGGAGCAGGCGGCTGAGCAGCAGCACTACGAGCAAGCCGCCGCACTGCGCGATCAGTTGCAGGCGCTGCATACTGTGCAGCAGAAACAGTTCATGGACAGCGGCAAAGCGACGGATGCGGATATTGTTGCGGCGGCTGAATTGGATGGTGTGCTATGTTTGAATTTGGCCATGGTGCGCACTGGCCGCCACCTGGGCGACAAAAATATTTTTCCGCAAAATGCGGCAGGGCTGGCATTGGACGAAGTGCTGCAAGCCTTTTTGGCGCAGCATTATCTGGATCGCAACGTACCGCCGCTTATTCTGACTAGTGAGGCACTGGTGGCAGACGCGCTGGAGGAATTATTGAGTGCGCAGGCCGGACACAAAGTGCTGATCCGCCACAATGTCACTGGTGAACGCCGCCAATGGTTGGACATGGCGCTGAAGAACGCCTTACTGGCACTTCGTCAGCAAGCAGGGCAGCAAGCCGGACAACTGGCGCGTCTGGAAGCGCTGCGCAAACTGTTATCGTTGCCGGGCTTGTCGCGTATTGAATGTTTTGACATCAGCCACACCATGGGCGAAGCGACGGTTGCCTCATGCGTTGTGTATGACAATCTGGCCATGCGTAGCAGCGAATACCGGCGCTTCAATATCACGGGCATTACCGGTGGCGATGACTATGCCGCCATGCGCCAGGCCCTGGAACGACGCTACCAGAAAATGCAAAAGGAGGAGGGCAAGCGTCCCGACCTGATTCTGATAGATGGCGGGACAGGGCAATTGAATGTGGCATGCGAGGTCATGGCGCAACTGGGTATTGCCGATATACAACTGATGGGCGTAGCCAAAGGAGTGGAGCGCAAGGCCGGGTTGGAGCAATTAATCCTGCCGCAACACGAAAAGCCGTTACAATTGCCGCCGGACAGCGGCGCATTGCATTTGATACAACAGGTACGCGATGAGGCGCACCGTTTCGCAATCAGCGGCCATCGCGCCCAGCGCGGCAAGGCGCGCACCACCTCGATGCTGGAAGAAATAAGCGGAGTAGGGGAGAAGCGGCGGCGAAATTTGCTGGCGCGCTTCGGTGGGCTGCAAGGTGTTTGCCAGGCCAGTGTGGAAGAGTTAACCCAAGTCGAAGGCATTAGTCCCGCATTAGCAGAAAAAATTTATCAACAATTGCATTAACCAGAATTTAAGCCATGCCACTCAACATTCCTAATCTATTAACATGGTTTCGTATTCTGCTGATCCCGGTTTTTCTAGGGGTGTTTTATTTGCCTGTAGACATACTCAGTTTGCACCACCAACATCAGGTGAGCGCTTTAATCTTCGCGCTGGCGGCAGTAACTGATTGGCTGGATGGCTATTTAGCGCGCGCCTTGAATCAGACTTCGGCTTTTGGCGCATTTCTCGACCCGGTTGCTGACAAGCTCATGGTCGCTGCCGCATTGATCTTTCTGGTTTATCTAGGCCATGTCAATGTAGTGATTACCTTTATCATCATCGGTCGCGAAATTGCCATCTCCGCCTTGCGCGAATGGATGGCGCAGTTGGGACAAAGCAAGGGCATTGCTGTTTCCATGCTGGGTAAGACCAAGACCACCTTTCAGATGATTGCGATTTTCTTGCTGCTGTATAACGAACCGCTGCTTGGTTTGCCGACCTATGAAATAGGCACCGCGTTGATATACCTGGCGGCAATCTTGACGCTGTGGTCTATGGTTTATTATTTAATGCTTGCAATACCGCAAATTTCAGATAAAAAACACAAGGAAAATTGATTTATTGTTTCATGCAATGTATAGTGCCGCGCATTCGGGGTGTAGCGTAGCCTGGTAGCGCGCCTGCTTTGGGAGCAGGATGTCGGGAGTTCGAATCTCTCCACCCCGACCATATTTTTAGCACGAGTATCGGTAGTATTTGCCTCACAGGAACCGGCAAGGAATTGTGTCCGTAGCTCAACCGGATAGAGCACCAGCCTTCTAAGCTGGGGGTTGCTGGTTCGATTCCAGTCGGGCACACCAAAGCAGGTTTAATGGTGTCCTCAAGTTCAATGGTGGTCGTAGCTCAGCTGGTAGAGCCCCGGATTGTGATTCCGGTTGTCGTGGGTTCGAGCCCCATCGATCACCCCAAATTCAATTAACGCACCTGTCGCAGTAGATATTCAATTAACCTTTTACGGACTGATTCGTTCTGGAGTGATTGTGTATGCCCTGCATCAGGTACGATCCATAGCTCCTTCGGTTCTCTTGCCTGTTCAAATAATTGTTGTGAATGATGTTGCGGGATGACAACATCCTTGTCGCCGTGCATCAGTAACAAGGGCAAAGGACTCAGCGTGGCGACCGATGCTGCGGGAGAGTAAGCGTTGTCTATGGCTAACCAAGGTAGCCACTGAAATGGCCAAGTAATCAAAGAGGTTGATAGCTTTTCTTTGGCAATCAGGCGATAGTCGTAAAACGCGCTGTCAATAACAACAGCTCGAATGCTGGCTCGATAAGCGGTGTGAGCGGCGTAATAAATGGCCAGCGCGCCACCCAAACTTTGTCCGAATATTACAATCCGTTGTGGATCTACACCCGGGTGTTGAAGCAGGCTACGCATGGCTGCATCAATATCCATCTGTGCGCCAGCCAGTGACGGTACTCCTTGAGAAGCGCCATAACCACGGTAATCTAGGGTAAGTACGTTAAAACTGTCGGCGGGCATCCATTTAATGTTATGAAAATGAGTGCTAATATTTTCGGCATTGCCGTGTAGAAAAAGCACCGTTGCTTTTGCCTCGCCCTTGGCGGGCAGAAACCACGCATTCAGCAAGGTTCCATCTGCCGCCCGTAAAGTTTCTACATGATATTCGATACCATGCCGATCCGGGGTGTCTATCAAATAGCTGTGTGGATAAAAAAATAGTTTGGTGCAACCCGATAGCAACATAGGCAGCATAAATATTGCTGGCAGATATATTCCAGGAAAAAATATTCTTGGTAGGCGCATTAGAAATAATACAACAGCGATAAAGAGCCGCTATTGTAGCCTCGTTCAAACTCTTGCTTGCGCGCAAAATCAAAGCGCAGCGCAAGGTCACGACCCAGCACAACACGCTGCTCTAAACCCACTGTCCGTGGTGAGTCGCGCTGCCCCATAAAATATCTCATGGTGTGTAAATATCCATGAATACGCCAGCGCAAGCTCACATCAAGCAGCACACCCGTGCTGACTCCAGCACCCAGTGCATATCCGTGCGTCAAATCACTGTTGATTCTAGTACTGCCGTCGAACAATGCGTACCATAGCGCCGTCTCATTGGTGTTAGACCATGAACCCCCGACCCCGCCATCCACAGCCGCTGCGAGTGGTTCGCTTCCGTTTGATGCACGAACGCGCTTCCATCCAGCTTCAATCTTCCAAGACTTGGACTGAAAAAAATCGTCGCGTGGGGTCAGCGAGAGAATATTAACTGGCGTGAATTTCTCAACCCTAGTTGAACCAGAATTATAGTGGCGAATTGAGAGACCGAAGAACTCGATCTGTGCGCCACGAACATAGCCGCCATCGGCGTCCATGATGTCATGGTATGTGGCACGTGCGCTTAGCTCCTGAAAGTTTTGCCCGCTCCTGCGCCCAGCCCCAAGGGTAATGCGCGATGAGCCGTGGCCTTGTTCCGGGTGAACTTCCGGTATCGGAATTATTGGTGTCTGCGCTACTGCATCCAAGCGGCTGCGTGCAGTGAGCAATTCGCGCGCCAGTCCAGCTGAATCAGTTACATCATCTTTCCCAATGGCGCGGCGATAGCTGAGGTAGTCCTGGCTAGTCTCTATGACAGCGGCAGCATGGCTCGCAGGCAGATCGTTCAGTGCCGGATCGCTCACAACGATACGCTTCATACTCAGACTCCCAGCTAGATTGCGCTCATGCTCGCTCAAGCGGCTCAGCCTGTGGCGTAGCACTGTGGCATTTGCCGGGCGATAGACGACTTTTTTCACCATATCCAGCTGCCTCGCAATTACGCGCACCGAGTCGGCGGGAATCGCCCACCAGCGGAACTGGCTGGTCAAGTCCAGTTCGGGACGCGCAACTTGGATCAGACTCAGCAAATGGTAGGCACAGTTTTCGTCAAAGAAGAAATACTGAAAATAGGCTGAACCGAGTTCCCATGCGTGCCTCAACACGCGATCAACCTCAACGGGGTTGAGATTCATCTGGTATTCCCACATGTCGCGATTCTCAAGATCACTGTATTCACGCACTTTGAGGTAATAAGGCAGTATCGAAAATGCGCCGGGATATCCGCCGAACAGACCATTCACCGCAAAAGCAAGGCCATTCGTTTCATTGGTATTCGCCGCAAAGGTAATGGCGTAGGCAAGCAGCCGAGTGGAGTCATTCTGATCCTTGGCATCCACTCTGACTAGCGGGTGTCCGTACATCGAAGAGGGGCTGTTGAGGTATGCTGAAGCAAAGATAAGCGTCAAACCATTCGGATTAAGCGCTGCATGCCACTGCTGATAGCGCTTGCATTCTCGGCGGGGAAGACGCTGCGGATCGAATGTGAGTTGCTCATCCAGCCACCCATAACGTGCCACAAACAGGCACTGGGGATTTTGCTGGGTATTGCTTTCTTCAATGTCTGAATAGAATTGCGTGAGCGTGGCTTCAAGCTCTGATTGAGGTTTGTATTTTCCGTCGGGAGCATTGTAGAACTTAGGATCATCAACCAGGCCGTGAACATTTGCAGAGAATAAATTCGGGGCGTAATGCACTAACTTCCGCCATTCTGGCCGCTCTGCGAGCCGGAGTTGTCTGGCTTTGTCAATTAACTCTGACAGATATACATCATCTACCGCGCCCAACGCGGATGTCTGCGGCAGCAATAGCAGCGCAAATACGACCGACTTTATTAATCGCATTTATAGGAAATTTGGGGCAAGAAAAACCCAGTGGTAAACCCACTGGGCATCTGAGACTTGCGTTTAAATTATAGTGCGGTCTGATAATGCGAGAGAGTCGCATCCGAAGCCAGTACATCACGCAATGCGACTATGACCTGCTCGGTCGCGACGCTGTCAGAGGTAAAGATACGCGCCATGTTGTCTTTAGTAAGACGGTTGAATGCAGCCTGGTCTTTTGCTTCAACACCCAGCAAGTGCGAAAGCGAAGCCAGCGTTTCGCCGCTACCGACCGACATATCGCGCGCCAGTTGATCTTTGTTGCTATCAATGAACATCACTGCCGCCATGTTCGAGCGCACCATGCCATCTTGTGAACAACCCAAGGTGCCAGTAGTAATGCCGAAGGTCTGATTGCCCATGATGCCATTGGTGGTAACAGCCAGCACCTGCGGGGCAATTCCTGACTGACCTTTGAATATTATTGATCCCACGCCGCAACCGCCGACGCTATCGTTTGCAGCCATAGCTGCTGTTGAAGTCAATGCTAATAAAGTTACTGCTAAGAATTTTTTCATGCTCGCTCCCTTGAAGGTTTAAAAAAGATTGAGGAAACATCATTCTGATTTACGTTCGCTGGAATTTCTCCATCGCTGGAATGTTCCTTGGACGCGATAAGTTTATACAGGTTATTTTTGGGAATTTCAAGCGAGAGGAGGTTGCCCCCAGAGTAAATTTGTTCTCCAAATAATCGTAGGGTAGGCAGACAGCTTTATCGTCTGCCTACGCGGATTGGTAACCGCGTGGGCACAAAAACGTGCCCACCCTACATTTATTGATTTTAAACATAATTATTTGGGGAACAAATTTACCCTGAGGTTGCCCCTAGTTTTATGGGCTGGTTTATACTCGTGTCATATTTTTTTCCAAAAATAGCCTAATTTTATTTTATGAAAAAATGCGCTTGTCTTTTTTTTCTTGCCCTTCTTGGCTCGCCAGCTATTGCCTATGCTGAGATTGTTAAATGCATTGATCATGGGCAGGTGACTTATCGCAATGGTTCTTGCATCCAAAAGAACATAGAGACTGTTCCCGATCCCAATTTTTCCCCTCCCATTCCCAATACATCGGCTATTTCTGAACCTGAAATGCATAAGCTATTGCCTTCCAAGCCAGTTGTCAGCCCTCCGGTTATTGAAGCTGCTGCTATAAAAAAGGCGATAGTCAGCGTAGCAACACCCACCTCTTTTTCTGTTCCGCTACAGAATGGAAGTTACTTTATCAGCGGTACAGTAGGGGGGATTCCAACAAAATTCCAGATTGATACCGGTGCCTCCAACACTGCAGTTTCCCAAATGATAGCCGACCAAGCGGGTTATTTTTCGTCTTATTGCCCAACAAAAGTGGAAGCCGCAACGGCCAATGGAATTATCAGCGTTTGCCTGGTGACTATTCCAGAATTGTCTTTTGGCAAATTTACTATAAAAAATGTGCAAGTAATTATCATGCCTAATATGCAACAAGAGGCATTGCTAGGCATGGATGTATTGCAGAATTATGTAATCGAGCAGCGTGCGCGAGTTCTTAAAATTTCACATTGATTCAAATTGCTACATTGCCTAGTTAAAAATATATATAATTTGACATAATATACATTATGCGAAGTACAGGGTAGCCAGCAACAAACAATCTTTTTCATTTTGCCCCCCAATAAATGGTCAGGGGCAAGACGATATCATCTTGCCCCCGGATACGGCTAGTGATCCATTATCTTATGCAATTTATTCTTGTCGGTACTGCTGGGTTGATGGTTAAGGTTAAGAATGATGCCTGCCAGATCGCGTACCTCGGCGGGAGTAGTTTCATCGTCGATTACCTGTTTCAGTTTTGGCTTGTCCGCATCGGCCACGGTATGGTTCACATTGGCAATCGCATTGGCCACCACCTTCTCCTGTTTTGTGCCGGCGTTACGGGCTATATCCTTCAGCCAGGACTTCTGGGAATCTGTTACATAGTGTTCCAGACTAACCAGCACACCCGCCATTTCTTGCACTACCGAGGTGGCCGCCATTACTGGCTGCACCATCAACATCATCACACACATGTAGCAAATTTTCTTGACTGTCATAGCATCTCTCCTCATTTGAAAAAATAGATAAATAGCTCTACTCTTGGCAACGCCAAGAGCGGCTATCCTACGCTTGGCAATTTAAAAATAATGTGCGGTAGTAAACATAAGGGATTGTCCGGGCTTAACCTAAACTATCCGGCAACACCCTCATTATTTCTGGCTTAATTTTTCATCCTCAATTCAAAAACAAACGGCGAAAATTTTCAGTCGTAACCTGCCCCACCTCGGACAGCGAAATTCCGCGCAGCCTGGCAATTTCCTCCGCCACATGTTTTACATAGGCGGGCTGGTTGAGTTTGCCGCGATAGGGCACGGGAGCCAAGTAAGGTGAATCAGTTTCAATCAGCATGCGTTCCAACGGGATGCGCTGCGCCACTTCTTTCAGGGTGGTGGCATTTTTAAAAGTAACGATGCCTGAGAAAGAAATATAGAAGTTCATTGCTATGGCCGCTTCAGCCACTTCCAAACTTTCAGTAAAGCAGTGCATCACCCCGCCGATTGCGCTTGCGCCCTCCTCCGCCATGAGGCGTAGCGTGTCTGCTGCCGCTTCACGAGTATGGATAATGAGCGGTTTGTGACAAGCTCGCGCGGCGCGAATGTGGGTGCGGAAGCGTTGGCGCTGCCATTCCAGATCGCCTTTCAGGCGAAAATAATCGAGGCCGGTTTCGCCGATGGCGACAACCTTGGGATGTTGCGCCAGTTGCTCCAGCTTCTCCTGCGTCGGCTCGGTATCCGATTCGTGGTCGGGATGGACACCGGCAGAAGCGTAGATGTGTGGGTGTTTCTCGGCGAGGGATAACACCTGATGAAAGTTTTCAAGATTCACGGAAACGCACAGGGCGTGAGTCACTTCGTTCTGGCGCATGTTGACCAGAACCTCGTCTATATTTTCGACAAGTTCGGGGAAGTTGATATGGCAGTGAGAATCTATGAACATAATTTAATCGTGAGTTGTGCGCTTGCCCGCATCATTTGTTTACCCGCATCATCTGCGTATAGGACAGCAGCAGCGATTCAAACAGCAGCCTAGGATTCAATGGGTGCAAGGCTTCGCGTCTGGCCGTGACGAGTTCTTTTTGATAGCGCAGCAGTCCATGCACATCAATTTTATCCGCTACATTTTTAATTGCATCAGTGAGTTCAGAATTGTATCGCACCCTCCCTGCCAGCTTTGCTGCAGCCAAGTCATAGCACCATTGCTGCAACCAATGGACGACCAAAGCAGGTTCAGTGCGCTGCAATTTTTCGGCCAAGGCATAGACATCCAGTTTAGCCGGCTGCTTAATGGCCTGCAAAAATTGTTCGCGCTCCGCCGTTGCTTCCTCTTCTTGCACCAAGCGCGCAGCTTGCAAGGGCGCGAATCCGGCTTGTGCCAGCAACGCCGCAGGATTGTTGATCTTCTGTTGTTGCAGCCAGGCCATGCTGGCCTCCGGTGTTGGCATGGGGGCAGCTAACACGAGGCAGCGGCTTAGTATAGTGGCTGGCAATTGCTGTGATTTGTGGCTGACCAGAATCAGCAACATCCGCTCGGATGGCTCTTCCAACATTTTCAGCAGCGCATTGGCGGCGTTGGTATTCATGGTTTCCGCAGGATGGATCAACACCACGCGATAGCCGCCCTGATGCGATGACAGGCCAAAAAAATCTGACAAGGTGCGGATCTGTTCGATGAGAATCCGCTTAGCGGGTTTCTTACCGGGCTTCTTCCCTTCTTCTTTTTCCTCACCCTCATCGTCGCTGGCAGACAGCGCGTCGGGCTGGATCAAGCGAAAATCGGGATGCGTTTCCTGTTGAAACCAGTGACAAGAAGGGCAGTCTTGGCAGGCCAAACTATCGGCCAAAGGTTTTTCACACAACAAAGAGCGCGCGATATTCATGGCAAAATCCAGCTTGCCTACGCCTTGCGACCCCTTTAATAACAGGGCGTGCGGCTGGCGTGTGCGTAGTTCAATCCAGCGTTGCCAGAGTGCATTTTGCCAGGGATATAATTCATTCATTATTAGAGTGCCACGAGACATTTATCCAAATCAGCTTTAACTTCATCCGGCGATTGGGACGCATCAATCACAGCAAATCGCTGCGGAAATTTTTTGCTGCGAGCCAGATAAGCCTGCCGCACCCGCTCAAAAAAATCGCTTTTTTCCTGCTCGAAGCGATCCAGCGATGCGTTACCCGGCCTTGTATTATTCAGCAGACGCTGCCGCGCCACCTCAACTGGAATGTCAAACAGCAGCGTCAAATCCGGCTGCAAGTCCTCCTGCACCCAGCGCTCCAGTTGCTCCAGCTTAGCCAACGCCACTCCCCTCCCCCCGCCTTGGTAAGCAAAACTGGCATCGCTAAAGCGGTCGGACACCACCCAAGTGCCGCGTTTAAGCGCTGGTTTGATGACCTGCTCGATGTGCTCAAGACGGGCGGCGAACATTAGCATAGCCTCAGTTTCGGCGTGCATGGGCTGATTCAGCAGAATCTCGCGCAGGTGCTCGCCCAAGGGTGTGCCACCCGGTTCGCGCGTGACCAGCACGTCTATTCCGCGCTGGCGCAGGGTGTCGGCGAACCAGGCTAGGTGGGTGCTTTTACCTGCGCCGTCCACGCCTTCAAAGGTGATAAATTTTGCTTTGTTCATTGTCAATTAACCTTATTCATCCCACATGCTCCAATGCGTTTTATGCCAAAACGTAAGGCTTAACTCAACGGCTGCTTTGGGAAAACGTGAGATTCCACTTTCGACACCTTGCGGCACTTCGATTTGCTTAAAAGCAGATATTCAGAGCTTATCCACAAAGCTGGTTGAAGTCCGCATTTCTATTTTTGATTTAACGAACAAAACATGTCAAAAAATCTATTTTTTGCATAAAGCGCGGATTCAAGTTCGAAGTGCAACAACTGAGGGTTGCTTGGCGTAACGCACTTTCACCCCGAAGAATACTTCATATGGCGTTCTAAATCCCAGCACT
>JAYUTK010000021.1:0-57287 GCA_043755195.1 Gallionellaceae bacterium | reverse complement strand
TGACCCCGCCACAACATTTGCAGCGTATCGCCGGGCGCGGTTGCGGCGGAGGGAGCACGACGCGTTTGAGCAGTTGCACCAGCGGGATCAGTTTGCTGTTGGGATGCAAGAAGCCGAAGTTGCGGGCGCGGCGGTAACCCTTGGGCAGGATGTGTTGCAGGATCAGGCGTAGAAATTCCACGCCGCTCAGGGTGCGCGTTTCGATCTGTTTGGTTTCGCTGTTTTGGTAGCGGAACGTCACCCGGCCATTCTTGCAGGACAGAATATCTTTCTCCCGGATCACGCCCCGGTACAGATAACGCCCTACGTTGGGCATCAAAAAATCTGAGCATTCCTAGTATTGACTATAGTTAGCATATTTGCTAACCTTCTGGCATGACATATTCCATTGAGTACTTTCATGCAAAAGTGCAGGCTACCATCGAAGCTTGGCCTGTGGATGTTGTCGCAGACTACGCAAGAATTGTCGAACTTCTTATTGAGCACGGCCCGAACTTGCGTTGACCCCACTCTCGCGCCTTTGGTGGCGGATTGTTTGAACTACGCCCGCGCGGCAAATCGGGTATTGGAAGAGCGTTCTACTGCTTTCTTGTTGGGCAGCGTGTGGTAATACTGCACGCTTTCATTAAGAAATCGCAGGAAACACCAGCACCAGAAATCAAACTTGCTCGCAAGCGAATTAAGGAGATACAAAATGACTGATCTTAAATACTCCCCTGTGCCGCACAATCAAAAGGCTTTTCTTGAAAAAGCATCGAAACGCCGTGGTTTTCGCGAAGCCTATGATGCCCTCGAAGTCGAGTATGCACTCGCGCACGAAATGCTATCCGCGCGGTCGCGCGCGGGTCTTACGCAAGAAGCAGTCGCTGATCGAATGGGCACTACTAAGAGTGCCGTTTCACGGCTTGAAGGTGCAGGCAAGCATGCCCCTTCCATGACATCACTCAAGAAATATGCTGACGCTGTAGGGTGTACACTCAAAATTGAATTTATCTCACGGACAGCGAAACGACGCACCGCAGCCCAACCCAGCGTTCGAGCGGATGCGCCAAAAGCGGCGCGCCGCTCAACTTAACGTAGAGCGCTAAACCACCATGCAGATTTTCGCTAAAAAAGTATCGGCCATTGCGAGCGGTGATTACTATCAAGTAATCCTTGACACTGACAATAGGGGTGATGATCAAATCGATCCTTTCGGTCAACCAGAGCCGTATATTTTGCTCCAAAGTCAGTTCGAGTTTTCCGATGGCGGCAAATGCTACATCGAGTCTGACGATGAAGAGTACATAGGTCATTTCAAGTTGAAATTGTTGGAGTTCAGTCCAGCCCGTTTGGCGTTTGAAATTGCGAGACGCAATCACAATCGTGTTGAAGTGAGCTTCGCGTTGAATGCGGCTGAGTTTGAGGAAGCGCTGCCGATCGTCGAGGTAATATTTGGATTGAGGGAGCCAGATTCTGATGCGCAGGATTTTGATGACGCGCTCTAACCTGACATTCAACCCGAACTCCGCAAACAAAAGCGCGGAGCCGGTTAATTTTACGTTGAAGGTCTGCTTTTTGGACTTCACACTGACTGCAATGTGTCGTAAGGAGCCGGTGACGAACGGCAGGTTTCGGGCAGAACAGCCTTGAATTACCGTCTCTGCCTTATCTCAGCAGCATGTTCCTGCGGATTTTGTGTGAGGCCAAGTTGGTGATGAGGTAATATAATAATCTCGAACTTTTACCTTGCTACCAATCAATTATGTCTTCCTCGCTGCGCGTTCTTTCCCTTCTTGAAACTCGTGTCTTGGGTGTGCTTGCCGAAAAGCAACGCACCGTGCCGGACACTTATCCTTTGACTTTGAATATGCTGGTTTCTGGGTGCAACCAAAAAACCAGCCGCGACCCGATCATGGAAGCCAATGAATCCGAGGTGCAGGCGGCAGTGGATAGTTTGCGCTTTATGTCGCTGGTGATTGAGTCGAGTGGAGGGCGGGTAACGCGCTATGCACATAACACCGAACGTGTGCTGAACATCCCCACGCAATCCACCGCGCTGATTACCATGCTCATGCTGCGCGGCCCGCAGACGGCGGGAGAGCTACGCATTAATTGCGAGCGTTTGCATAAATTTGCCGACATTTCTTCGGTGGAGAGTTTTTTGGTGGAATTGTCTGAGCGCGCAGCAGGCGCTTTGGTAATGGAATTGCCGCGCCAACCCGGCTCACGCGAAAATCGTTGGACGCATTTATTGTCCGGCGCGCCTGCGCTTGATGAACATATTGCGACCGTGCCATCAGCAAGTGTTGCTACGGGTAATGTAACGGTCGGTGAAATTGCCGCGCTCAAGGCTAATGTGGCTAAACTCGAAACAGAGGTGGCCGATTTGCGGGAGATGGTGGGTAAGCTGTATGCAGAATTGGGTGTGGTGAAGTAGGATTGTTATAAAAATATATTTTCTTGGAGCGCGTGATGGGGGTGTAGTCGTTGCAATTTAAAAATTATTTACTCTTCTGTTGACACGCAGGAACACGCCATCCCAATCAGGCTCAATATTTTGGTCCCGAAGTTTCTCAATGCGATCAAGATAAATAGCGTAAACAAGTAGGTTGGGGTTTTGTTGTTGCAAGCGCAAAAACAGCCCCTTGGCATCTGACCACTGGCGCGTAAAGTACAATCCAAGCGCTTCCTGATACTGCTCTACTTCTGCTAGCAATTCTGCTGATGCTTGTTCACGATAACAAACTGGCTCAAAAATATTGACTGCGTCTGTCTTGCCCTTTACGCGCACCACATCCAAATGTCTGAACAGGATGTGATCCTGTCCCTTACGCGTATTTTCTCCTACGAGTAATTTTACGCCGTAGAATTTGGTCAAGCTTTCCAAGCGCGAAGCTAAATTGACGGTATCACCGATCACGGTGTAGGCGCGGCGGAATTCCGAGCCCATGTCACCTACATTCACCATGCCGGTGTTGATGCCGATGCCAACATTGACTTCGGGCAAGCCGTTAGCCTTGAATATCGGCTTCAACTCTTCAACTTTAGCCAGTATGTTCAATGCGGCATCTAGAGCATGGCGCGCATGATGTTCATCACGCATGGGCGCACCCCAGAACGCCATAATCATGTCGCCCACATATTTGTCTATGGTGCCGCGCCGATCAAAAATGACCCGCGTCATGGGCGTGAAAAATTCGTTGAGCAGTTTTTTCAGATCGTTGGCGCTGAGTGATTCCGAGATAGTGGTGAAATTACGCACATCAGAAAACAATACAGTCATTTCGCGGCTGTCTCCCTCAAAGCCAAAATTTTCTCCGCTATTTCGGCTCATTTCCTCGACCAGCTCAGGCGGCACGTATTGACCAAACTTTCCTTTGAGCAATATGCGTCCACGCGATTCGTTGAGAAAGCCATAGGCCATGTTAAGTAAGGTCAACAGAAATAATAGGATGACAGGCGTGGCAATATTCATGACCAAGCCTTGATCGCTCCATAACCATACATTTACGGCGACTAGAGTTGCGCCCAAGGCTACACTTAATGTCAGGGCACGTAACGGACTCAAGCTTGGCAACAATAATGTCAGGACGATACCCAAAATCAGTAGCACCATTAAGTCAGCGGCTTCCATCCAATCTGGGTGGACGGGAAAATGTTGATCCAGAATGCCTGATACGATATTGGCATGCACTTCTACTCCGGGATAAACCTCTTGCATGGGGGTGGCGCGCATATCAAATAGACCGGGGGCGGTCGTTCCGATAAATACGATCGTGTTGTCCAGGATGGACTGAGTCACTCGTCCATGCAGCACATCGGTGGCCGAAAGGTAGGTAAAGCTGGGGTAAGGCCCGCGATAGGGAATAATCACGCGGCCTTCGGCATCGGTCGGAATGTCATAGCCACCCAGACCCACCGACTCTACCGCCAGAGCATCACCCACGAGCACAGTACGGACTGTGATTGCAGTGCCGCCATAGCTTGCTCTCGCCACCTCCAAGCCGAGTGCGGCATAGAGTTTGTCGCCATAGCGCTTGAGCAACGGCGAGCGGCGCAAGATGCCGTCCTCGTCCACCTCTGCGTCAAAAAATCCACCATAGCGGGCTGCTTGTTGTAAACGCGGCAAGTTGGCGTTATAGCTGGGCATATGTGGGATCAGGGTATTTTGCGACACGATATTGTCGGCATCGGGCAGTGGCTGGGGTAATTGCCCCACCGGTTCATGCTGTCCGTTGGTAAAGGTATAACCCAGCACCACATTTCGGCCAGTGAGTTGGGCAGCCAGCTTGGTGTCAGCATCCAGCTTGGGCATAATTTCGCGCAAGATGGGCTCGGCATTTTGTTTGTCGGCGGCAGATAATTTTTCCAGTACGCGCTGTGCAGGGTTCTCTTCAGGTTCGGCAAACAACATATCAAAAGCCACCACCGATACATTGTTCTTAAATAATTGATCGGTGAGCTTGGAAAGCTTGTCGCGTGACCACGGCCAGCGGCCTTCTTCTTTAAGGCTCATTTCGTCTATATCCACAATGACGATGCGTGGATCAAGCTCGGTTTGTTCTGGCAGAGTAGCGTTGAGGCGCACGTTATAGGCCATCCATTCCATGCGCTGCTGCAAGGATTTAAGTACGCCAGTTTGGGATAATTGCACTGCGACAGCGCCGAATACCAGAACCAGTCCGGCTACTACTGGATAAAAATAACGCTTATTAAATGGCATGTTCATGTTCAATTCGTAATTACTTTAACCCAGCTTATTCCATGAGTGACATGCCGTTGTAGGGTGCAATAAGCTGTTCGAGGTAAATGGGCTGATGCCACGTACACACGACCTTCATAGCGAGTGTTTATGGCTCTATTGAGCATCCACTAGCACCCATATTGCTTTTGCTGCTGGCCTCGATGTCAATTTGTTCGTCACTGCCCATGAATTCAGGAGCGGTGGCTAGCCGCGAAAGCTCGTGTTCATTGCTATAGCCAGTTTCACCGCGACTCAGATCAAGAGTATTGTCTTCTTGGATAAGCACAACCTGACCATCATGCACCGTGACATACAGTCCGGGTTCGCCTGTATTGGCTTCACTGCCGAACTCCTTATTCATATCTACCGAAATACTATCTGGGCGTGGCGTGTCATTATTGATGATGGCTGCTGGGATGGTGACGACTGGGATCGGTTTGCCAGTATCGCGCGCCAGTATGGCAGCCTGTTGGGTTGCTACATTGAATGAGTCTGTGGGAGAACTGAACGCGACCTCACCCGCCCAGACATATACTCCTGCACCATCTAGCGGGTCAGTTGGGGTTGCGCCGGGATTGTCTGCCCCTGCTGCACAAGGCCCGTTACACCAAGCATCGAAGCCAGTGCCGCGGATGCCTATGGTTGCAGTCGCCACTTTGAATTGATAGTTATCGCGCTTGGTGCGCCCGATTAAGCCAGTGACCACGCGCACCCCGCCTTTGAGCAAGCGCCACACTGCATTTTCCTGCTCTGCTGTTTTACCGTATTGGAATTGTTCAACTTGAAAGCGAGTATTTTGCTGCAAGCTCACGCGCCCCTCATCACGGAACGCGACGACTGCAAAAGCCTTATTGCCAGTAATCAGTGTATCTCCCTCATACACAGTGCCACCCAGAGCCAGTTTGCGCTCTTTGCCGGTTCCGTCCTGTGCGGATAGCTCGCCCTTCATCAACATGACCCGCCCGACCACCGGCACTTGCCGAGCTTTCATAGGAGTCTTACTGGTCTCTTCGTCTTCATCCTGACAACCCTGAGTGGCACACAGGCGGGCAGAAAAATCCGTGCCGCGTATGCCTATGGTGGCTGTTGCGGTACGCATCCGGTACGCATCCGTGTTGCCGCGTTTGCCGATTAAACCAGTCAAGGTTCTAAGGCCACCCTTAAGTAAACGGAATACCGCACTGTCTGCTTCAGGCGCTTCTTCGCGGAACTGAAATCCCTCGATACGCAAATTGGAATTTGGGCGTAGTGTCATCAGAGTGCCATCGTTCATTTTTACTTGGGCATAGCTATTTTTTGCAGTGACCAGCAGATCGCCGGCAAACACATCCGACTTGGGCGCGAGCACCTTCATCGTGCCATCCATGCGCTGTGCCACCAGAGTGCCGTTCATATAGCCAATTTTTCCGATCGCTTCTTCGGCGGCTTGCGCTAGGGTCGAGAAGATGGCCAATGATGCTGAAAGTAATAATGTGGTGATTTTCATTTCAGGATGCCTCTAAAAATTCAATCTATACCTCGGCCTTAGGGAAAGGGAGTCTCGTCAGAAGGCCGCATTTAAATTTAAATGCAAGCGTCGTTTACCGATCTGTTGCTCTGGGTCATTGCCGTCTTTTAAAATTTCTGCGACATCCAAGCGTAAGGAAAGCTGCTCGTCATAATTTATACGCAAACCTATTCCTGCGGAAGAAATCGTCACCTTGGAATTTAGGGCTGGTCTTGCATGCCCTGCATCGTAGAATACAAGAACACGCGCCCGTATATTTTCTCCGCCAAAACTTGGTATGAGCCCCTCTACTTTCCAGACCACTGCATTCTCGCCGCTCTCGCTTCCTTCGGAAAAGCCGCGCACCGCATCGGCCCCACCCAAGCGCATTTGCTCACCTTGCACCAGCACATCTGTGCTGCGCTGCGCGGCTAATGTGGTGCGGAATTGCCAATCTTCAGCTATCGCTTGGGTATAGCTTGCGTTACCCCGCAGCACTTTATAGTTGGGTTCGGGCTGGGACAAATTTACCTTGTCATAGGCCGCAAAATCGGCAGCGCGTCCCTTGCTGATCTTGGGTACATTGCTAGCTAGCGACACGCCCAGGTTAATCTCGCTTCTGGAAAATTTACCAGCCATGGCGTAAGTCACGCTCACTGGCAATACTGTGATCTCGTCATACAACACGATAGGCGGTGCATCGCCCAATTCGATACGCTTGAAATTTCGCCAGTCCAAACCGAACGACAAACGTGGATCAAATCCGCCCCAGCGGCCAAAATTCTGGTTGTAGCGTACGCTTAATAATCCGCCTCCACCCTGAAAGTTAGTGAGTCCACCTATCACTGCATTGATGTTGGAATAGGCACCGAAGAATTCCAAGCTGCCCCCAGCCCGATAGAGCGGAATTTTGTAGTTGCCGCCCAACACTTGCACTCGATCCGTATATTGCGGTGAGGTTACATATTTAATTTCGGCGACATGATCTGCATTAAAGGCATTGGCATTGCCATAGGACAGTTCCAGCCGCGAGCGACCAGTTTCGGGAGAGCCAGTGTTGTCCAATGAAACTTTCCAAGCGGATGGCTTGCTGTCGGTGACCTGCACAGTCGCATCAACTTCTTCATTTTTTTCGCCTGCCTTGAGCGCAACGCTCATTTTTCTCTTTGGATTCTCGTTGGCTAGCTTCAGCTCACGCGCAATTTGTTTGGAGCGTGGCACACTGCCGCTATGTACCGAGGGCAAGGCATGCAGCGCATTTTCTGTGCTGACAAAATTATTACCCTTAACTGTTATTGTGCCGAATTTGCTTTCCAGCGCACGGAAAATCACCTTGCCTTTTTCCAACTCCTGTTCCGGCAACACTACGCTCACGGCGGTAAAGCCGCGCTGGGCATAGGCTTTTTCTATCGCCTCCAACGCGCCCTGTACATCTGAAAAATCCTTATTTTTGCCAAGGTAAGGCTTAACGGCTGCATCAATTTCGGCTTTGCTTAGCAAAGTCGCGCCTTCAACTACAAATTGATTAATGGTGAAGCGCAATAGGGTGTCCTGATCAGGCTCCACAGCGGCTGGCACGGTATCTGCCGCCAGGGCAAACGATGGCGTGGTGAGCAGCAGTAATATGAAAAATAATTTATGTTTCATGAAATATCCCGTTGTTAAACCCAAATAATTCATTATTAGCCGTTAGTTTGAATGCGGCATTATGAAATCTGGGGGTAAATCTCATTGCCGATTATTTCTCAATTAACAACGACTACAACTTTCACTCCTGCGTTGCCGCATCCCATTTTTTCTGGGCGTAGGGAGGTCATGGCTAGCTAAAATTGGAATTGGAATTGGAATTAGTTACACACCGGCAACGGTTCAGCAGTCGCGTTATCATCAGTAGCCGTATTTATTACGGCCAAAACAACATCCTTTGCCTCGTCTTCATAGATGGTACTTTGCGAACTGCCAGTATTCGGGCTGAACATTAAAGTGGTATTTACTAATTCATTCGTCACTTGCGGAGTAATGGGTGGCGGGGCCTGGGGTGGTAAAGTCGTTGGCGGTGTGAGGAAGCTGGTCAGCAGTGGCGCGGTTTGCCCTTCGTTTATACTCCAGACCGTACCTGTTCCACCGACACTTGCGATATCCCAAGCCGGATTGACGTTGCCGTTTGCAGCCGTGGCTGAAGTAAAGTTTGCTAGAGTCTGCATGTTGGTGGTGCTCATGCCTACGGCACCGAGATCGCTACCGCCCTGTGTTAAATCATCATAGCCAATACCGTTTACTGCACCGGATGTGATTGTTTTATCCCAGAAATTGCCGCTAACACTGCCACTAGAAAAGTTGCGACCCACTACGCCACCTATGACACCTTCAACCCCAACAGATACAGAATTGCTGGCATAACTTTTATCAATGCTGCCGGTGTTATAGCCCACCAGGCCACCAACGTCGGTGATACCCAACACCGTGTTGCCGCTGGCGTAGCTGTTGATGATGGTATCGAGACTGCTGTTGTAACCAACCAAGCCGCCGACCGAGTAAGTGCCGCTTACCGAGCCACCGTTGGCATAGCTGTTGCTGATCGTGCCATTGTTATGACCGGCAATTGCGCCAACATTGCTGCCACCCACCACCACCGCATTTAACAACCCAACATTGCTCACCGAGCTGCCATACGCAATCTGGCCAAACAAACCCAGATTGTCGTTAAATGGTTGGTTGATGTTCAAGTTGGAGATCGTATGATTATTGCCGTTGAAATCCGCAGCCAGATAAGGGATGTATAGACCTGCATTGTCAGTGAGGTTGATGTTGTTGCTTAAGGTGAAGGTGTAGGCCGCATTGTCGGCAAAGCCGAGCAGGTTTTTCATGCCATTCACATTGCTGATGGTGTAGCTGCCAGCGCTGCCCGGTAGGGTGGAGGAGTAGTTGGCAATGTCCAGCGGGGTCATCTGAGCGTCGTTATACCAGTCGTCAAATTGACCCACATTGTTGATATTCAGTAGGTCATTGAAAAGTCCATATTGGGTGACTTGGTTCGCCACACCATTGATGGAAACGCTGCTGATGTTGTAGTGACTGTTGCTGACAGAGCCTTGGTTATTTCCCACCAGCCCACCAACCGAACTGCTGCCAGTAACGACCGTGCCGCCCGTGACATAACTATCGCTGATGCTGCCACTGTTAGCACCCACCAGCCCACCAACCGAACTGCTGCCAGTAACGACCATGCCACCTGTGACATAGCTATTGCTGATGATGGCGGAGTTACTCCCCACCAGCCCGCCAACATTGCTGTCATAAAAACCACTCACACTACCGCCACTGACATAACTGTTGCTGATACTGCTGCTGATATTACCCGCCAGCGCACCTACATTGGAACCACCTGATACGTTGGGATTGAGTAGCCCTACATTCGTTATTAAGCCGCCAGCGGCATATCCAAATAGACCTGTATCGCTGGTGCTTGGACGATTGATATTGAGGTTGCTGATCGTATGACCAAGGCCGTCAAACTGGCCGCTGAATGGAGTGCTGTTGCCTACCGGCACAAAGCCCGCGCTGCCCCACATGCCTACTCCGGTGGCAGTTTCCGCCATGTTTATGTCGGTGGCTAGGGTGTAGCTTGCGCTGAGTGTATTGTTATCTATCGCCATTAACTGTAACTGGTGCGAATTGGTGATGGTGGTGCTGTATTCGCTGCGCAGGAAGGGGCGGGTATTGCCATCGGACATCCACCAACTTCCTTCGACGCTGACATCAAAGCCAAGGGCGGAGACGGATGCTGAACTCATGGTTTCCGCAGTAGTCAGGCCAAGCACGTTGCTTAATATGCCGATATCTACCCCGGCAGCAGCTAGGATTCCTGTGGTGCTCGAGTCCCAATAGCTGTTTGTGATTGTGCCGCTATTGACCCCCGCCAGCCCGCCCACTGCGCCACCAACTTGGATATTAGTGCCGCCAATTAAACTGCCATTGCTGGCGTAGCTGGTGTTGATGCTGCCACTATTTATCCCTGCCAACCCACCAATTTGCCCTTTAGAATGACCTGCCACGCTGCCGCCATTAACGTAGCTGCTGCTGATGCTGCCACTGTTGTTGCCAACCAAGCCGCCGACATCGGTACCAAAGGTTGCGGCGTTCACCACGGTGACACCACTGACATAGCTGTTGCTAATGGAAGCACTGGAGCCGTTGTTATACCCCACCAAGCCGCCGACCCTGTAGTAAGTACCCCTGACGCTGCCGCCACTCACGTAGCTGTTGCTGATTGTGCCAGAATTAATCCCCGCCAATCCACCCACGCTGAGACCAGTACTACCTGTCACGTCCACGATGCCGTTTTTGACATAGCTATTACTAATGAAACCGTTGTTATTTCCGACCAGTCCGCCAACACCATCCTTGCCGACCATATAGCTGTTTATTAGCCCCACATTTCTCACGATGCCACTTAAACCAACTACCCCGAACAATCCTACGTCGCTGCCAATACTGTTGATGGTGAGGTTGCTGATGGTGTGGCCGAGGCCGTCGAATTTCCCGGTGAAATTAGTAGTGCCGTTGCCTATGGGCACAAAGCCTGCCCCCGCGTTCCAGCCGCTGGTCACTGTAGCGTTAATGTCTTTACCCAGTGCGTAGTTGCCGGAGAGGTTGGTATTCATTGCTTGCAAACCAAGCGTGCCTCCGCTAGACCCCACATCGTTTACCAGCATCCAGGCGGTATAGGGCGTAGTAACGCCGGAAAAAATTGTTGGACTAGCATATGAAACAGGGTTGTAGTAGAGGTTTGCTGCCCCATAAATAACCGAGACACTCCCTCCTTGCAGAGAAACACTCCCGGATGTGCCAAAGACAATAGTGCCCGTGCCACTACCGTTCAGATCCGCACGCACGGTCAAATTCCCCGGTGCGCCTATAAAACTACTAGAAGTAATGGGCGCATTGATTTCGACGTTGCGGATTGCGTTCAAAGTCAGGGTGGTGGGGCTGCTCCAGCTCACCGCATCGTTGACGAAAATATCGCCATTGCCCGTACCGCTGGCCAAAGTTTGGATGGTGATGTTGCCCAACTCTAGGTTGCTCGATAATGCAGTGTTAGACATGTAGCTGCTGCCGTTTAAAGGGTCGGACGCGGATACATAGTAGTCGGTCGGGTCAATCAGCCAATTGCCGAAGCGACCGTTTGCCGCTGCAGTGTTGACGCGCGCGCTGTCTGCCACTTGCACATGCGCTGCCGAGGTATCAATAAAACCGCCGTTACCACTGACCGGTGCGGACGCATCTAGTGTACCGCTGATGTTGACCGTGCCGCTCTGCATGTCGGCCAGTATGTTAATCTCGCCACCGCCCACGCCGCTGGCGCTGATCGTCCCGCCTGCTTCCACGCGTTGGCTTGCTCTGAATACAATTTTTCCGCCTTCCAAGGCCGCGCTGTTTGCGCTGACCGTGCCGCTGTTTTTGACCACGGTGCCAAACAGTCCGAGGCTGCCAGATTCTGCGATGAGTTTGCCGACGTTGGTGACGTCACCTGCCGGGGCAGTAATGCTGACTCTGAGGGTGGGGTCATTGGTGTTGACCAGATCCACACTGTGTCCGGCTATTAATAAAATTTCGCCGTTCGGTGCGGTGATGATGCCAATGTTTTCGACGTTGGGGGCGATCAGGAATATTTGTCCGCCTTGTTTTGCGGTGATGTTACCTGCATTGCCAACATTACCCGCGCCGGGTACGACGGTAAAGCGGTTGCGTCTCGCAAGAAAATCATCGTCACTGAGGTTGAGGGTGGAAGCCAGCAAACCCGCTACGTCAACGGTAGAGCCCGCGCCAAACATGATGCCGTTTGGGTTAATCAGGAATACGCGCCCGTTGGATTGCAGGCTGCCGAGTATGCTGGAAGGGTCACTGCCGACTACGCGGTTAAGTACAGTGGATGCAGCGGATTGCTGGTTAAATCTTGTGATTTCGTTCGCATCTATCGAGAAATCTTGCCAGTTGATAATAGTGCCGGGAGTGTTTGTGACAGTGAGGGTGTTGCCGTTGTTGGTGAAGCTGGCTTGGCCGTTGACTACAGTGGGATTGAGCGGGTTAGCTTGCAAGGTTTGCACGGCACAAGCCAATAACACGCTGGCATAGACAGGCTTAAGGTGAAACCGAGTTTGTTTTGTTGCTGCCTTCCTAGAGAATTTAATTCGCATTTCACCCCCCCTTTACTACGACAATCAAATACTAATCTCCTCGGTACCAAAATCAAATCTAGCGGCTGAGCGGCTGTTTTTTGGCCGCGTGATGCTATCATAAAGTCCGCGCACATTGTAATGATAATTTTAAACCCAGATAATCCATTAGACCCAATTGCGTCATTCCCCGCAGGCGGGAATCCAGTTGATAAAAAACGCCCGCGATAGCGGGGCAACATCTTCGTTTTGTCCGCTTTGCGGAACTTTGGTTTTTGCTGGATTCCTACCTGCGCGGGAATGACGGGCTAATGGATTATCCGGGTTAAAAATCCTTCGCAAATACATCATGACAAATACGCCTAAAAACAAGCCATTCAGCGTCATAGCACCCAGTCAGCCTATAGGGCAACCGCTATCTATAGAGCAGGCCATGTTTGTGGCAACACAATTCCAGTCGCAGGGTCGCTTGCAGGAATCGGAACATTTATTGCTGCAAATTTTGCAGCTACAACCTCATCATGCGTTTGCCTTGCATTTGCTGGGAGTGATCGCACATCAGGTGGGCAAGCAGACATTGGCCGCTGAACTGATCCAAAAAGCCATACGTAGTAACGGCCATGCTCCCTTGTTTCACTCCAATCTCAGCGAGATTTTGCGCCAACTAAAACGCCTGGATGAAGCGATTGCTCATGGTCAGCGGGCGGTGGCGCTGGAACCTAATATGGTGATGGCACACAGTAATTTAGGCATCGCATATTTTGACTGCAAGGACTATGAAAAAGCCGAGCTTTGTCAGCAGCGCGCATTGGCGCTGAAGCCTGATTTTGCGCCATCTTTGAATAATCTAGGCAGTATTCAACGTGAGCGCAAACGGCACGATGACGCCCTGGCTTGGTATCAAAAAGCGATTGCCGCCGATCTCAATTATCTGGAGCCGTTGAATAATTTTGGCGCGTTACTGCTGGAGGAGGATCGCGCACAGGAAGCCGCTGAGGCACTGCATAAAGCCTTGCAAATCAATCCTAATTACGCCGAGGCGATTTGCAACATGGGTGGCGTGCATTTGGTGCAAGAAAAATATGATGCCGCGCTCGCTTGCTATCAGCGCGCATTGGCACTGCGTCCAGTTTATGTCGAGGCGCAAATGGGGCTGGCCAAAACTCTGCAAGCGTTAGAAAACCTGCCCGCAGCAGAGCAGGCCGTATTGCGCGCCACACAGATTGATGCGAGCAACGCCAAAGCGCATGCGCTGTTAGGCAGCATTTATGCCGAACTGATCCGCCCCGAACTGGCCGAGCAAGCATATGATAGGGCACTGCTATTAGACCCGAAATGTGATGATGCGCTGCTGGGGTTGGGATGTCTGTGCATGGAAAACGGGCAGATGGGCAGGGCGGAGGAATTATTTTTGCGCGCAATCGAATTCAAGCCGGATAATCTGGCCGCGCGCATCCACCTCGCTCAAGTCAAAAAGGTGGATGCAGGAGACGGCAATTTTTCTGCCTTGCTGGAGCAGGAAAAAAAACTGGCTGGTTTCTCCGAGAATAAGGCGCTGTCGTTACACTTTGCACTTGGCAAGTGTTATGACGACAGCAAAGAATATGAACAAGCGTTTCCACATTTTGCGGCAGGCTGCAAGCTGCAACGCGCAAAATTTTCCTACGACTCCGCTAATTCGGCACGGCAATTTTCTGGGATCATGAAAATTTTCGATCAAGCTTGTATAGACCGCTTGCGCGGTGCGGGCGACCCTACACCTGTTCCGATTTTCGTGCTGGGTATGCCGCGTTCCGGCACCACACTTACCGAACAGATCATTGCCAGCCACCCCGATGTGCATGGTGCGGGCGAGCTGCACGATTTGCTGCGGATTTCGGAGCGGAACATCACCGGCAGCAATGTCCCCATCGTTTTTCCCGACAATCTACGCGCACTCAATCAAGAGACGCTTTCCACTTGGGGCGCGGAATATATCGCCGGATTAAAACAACGCGCTCCGACTGCTAAACGTATTACCGATAAAATGCCAACGAATTTTTTTGCTGTCGGACTGATCCACCTGATGCTGCCGCATGCGAAAATAATTCACGTCAATCGCAATCCTGTGGATACCTGTTTGTCGTGCTACACCCGCTTGTTTCACCGCAAGCAGGAACACACATATGATCTAGCGGAATTGGGACGGTTTTACGTTCTATATGCGCGCTTAATGGATCACTGGCGAAAAGTGCTGCCGACTGGCGCGTTTCTTGATGTGCAATACGAAGACATCGTCGCCGATCAGGAGGGGCAAGCGCGGCGATTGATCGAGTATTGCGGATTGGCATGGAACGCGGCCTGCCTGGATTTTTATAATACCAAGCGCTCAATCCGCACCGCCAGTGTCACTCAGGTGCGCCGGCCAATTTATGCTTCATCAGTAGAACGCTGGCGGCATTATGAAATTTTTTTGGAGCCACTGCTCGTTGCGCTAGAGCATCTCGCACCTAAACAGACGATCAAGCATTAGCACAGCCGCGGGCAAGATTCCCACCCCCCAACTCCCTATCTAAATTAAGTCGGCTGTCACCACCACGCAATGCTAACACCCTAATTAGATATTCAAATAAGACAGTGCAAACAGACTACATATAGTATAAAATGTCAACCAAAATACTAGCGATAGTAATTTATGGTGTTCGGGGGGCAGCTACTATATTTATTCTTTTTAAGTTGACAATGCCTGTTGCTGAAAAAATCCGATGAATATTTCGGATCAGGATATTCGTCACCGATTATTGATTGCCAAGTTACCGGCAATGCCACATATCTTGATCAAACTGATAGATCTCTGTCAGAACGAAGATGTGGGTTTGGATGACCTCGCTGATCTCATCTCCATAGACGCAGCCATCACCATGAGTGTGTTGGGTGCGGCCAACAACTTTACTGATCCACACTTTTCCCATAAGCCTAGTTTGCGCCAAGCCTTGCTTGCTTTGGGTATGGATGGCACGAAGTCGTTACTGACTAGTATTGCTATAGCCCAAGTATTCGACGGCTTGACTCATTCCGATAACGACGATCTGCGCGGATTCTGGCGGCATTCCTACACTGCTGCGTTGGCAGCAAAAAAAATTGCGGCCATGACGGAATACCCGTATCTGGAAGAGGCTTATTTGGGTGGCCTACTGCATGATGTTGGGCGACTCGCGTTGCTTTCAGCTGCCCCTGCTGAATATTCAATGTTGTTAAGTCATGTTGATGATGGTGGTTTGTGCGTGGCTGAGCAGCAGACGCTGCAAATGACCCACGGCGAGGCGGGCGCTTTTTTGATCGAGCGCTTTCATCTAGATTCATTCCTGGCGGACAGCGTGCTCTACCACCATGAGCCGATGCAGCAGCTTGTCGCCGCACATCCGCTGATACGCATAGTCATGCTGGCCGATTTGATCGCAAGTCATGGCGCAAGCGAACCATCTATTAGTGCAGCGAAAGCACTGTTTAATCTGGATGCGGTCGCGATGCGGCTTATCTGCTCTGATACCGATGAGAAAGTGAATGAAGCTGCTAAGCTTTTCAAGATTGATTTGGCGGGCACTGAGCAAGCGATGGCTGTGCCTTATCCCTCTAAGCGAGCTAACAATGAAGGCAATGCTAGAGATAAGCTGGCACATGAAGTGCGGCAGATGATTCTGGCGAGCGAAGCGCGCCGTTCATTTTTCCGTGCCGACAGTGAAACGGAATTGTTGTCGGCGGTGGCTAAATCTGCAGCACTGCAATTCGGTTTTGAAAATAGCGTGTGCTTATTGCAGGACAATGCTGCTCAGTCTTTGCGTGGAGTGGCGCTTGAGTCAATCAGGCAAAGTTTTGCGGAGTTTTCGATTCACTTGCACGGGGGTGGAGCGGTAGCTGCTGCGGTGGCTCAGCGTCAGATTTCTTTTCTTGATGTTGAATCTGATTTGAACAGTCTGGCCGAGAAACAATTATTCCGCCTTTTATACGCACAGCATCTGGTGTGCCTGCCCTTGTTTGCAGGCCATAAAATTCTCGGTGTTATTGTTGGAGCAGTGTCTGCCTGCCGTCTGGAGGAGTTGCGCTCACGTCCACATTCCTTGCGGACATTTTCCAGTCAGGTGGCAGCGGGTATTGAGGCGCTACGCATTAGAACAACCGAGTCTGGACGTATAGCCGATGAATATCGTGAGGCATCGCGGCGAGTGGTGCATGAAGCCAGCAACCCTCTGGCCATCATAAAAAACTATTTTGCCGTGCTTGATGCGAAAGTTAAGCGCAAAGAGCCCGTGCAAGCTGAAATATCCATCCTGAGTCAGGAAATTGATCATGTTTTCCAAATTTTGCGTGGATTGACGGAATTAAAAGTTGATGCAGATAAAGAGATGCTGGGCATCAATCGCGTTGTAAATGATGTGGTGCAGTTCTTTCAGCTAACCGGATTTATCCCCGCCTCAATTCGCATTGAAATGAAGTTGCAGGAGGATATGGCCAGAGTCAAGGTTGATAGCAAACTTCTTAAGCAGATTCTGGTTAATTTAATCAAGAACGCCGTTGAAGCAATTGAGGGGGAGGGCGAGATTGTTCTGGCTACGCCCAGTTATATCAATCGCGATGACCACCTTTACTGTGTGCTGACCATCAGCGATACCGGGCCCGGTATCGCGCCCCCGGTATTGGCGAAACTGTTTTCACCGGTACGCAGCGTTAAGAGCGGAGACCATGCAGGGCTGGGTTTAAGCATCGTTCATGGCCTGGTGCAGGATATGGGCGGAATAATTATGTGTCGCAGCAGCAATACAGGAACGACGTTTGAAATTTTACTTCCGGTTGACAGCGAAGCCGATGATGGCATGAGTAGTAATTCGCAGAATTTGAAGGCTATTGAAAAGCACGTTGGTGAAAAAAATTATGGTGAAGCTAACTATGGTGGAGGGACTAATGGAAGAGATTGATCACACGCCGTTGATATTCGAGTTGAGCGGAATTGATGGCAAGACCATGCCTACATTTAACCCTGAGTTTCGTATGCTGCTGGTGGATGATGATGCCCGCTTACTTAACAGCTTGCGCGAATTGTTAAAGGACTTGGGATGCAAGATGACCACTGCCAGTAGCGGGCAAGAGGCGGTGGATCATCTAAGCCGCTTGAAGTTTGATCTGGTGTTGCTCGACCTTAGGCTGCCCGATATGACCGGCCATCAAGTTATGGATTTCATCAAAAATCACGAAATTGATGCGCATGTGATTGTGCTGAGTGGTGATGTCGGTATAGATGCGGCGATTGGTGCTCTAGAGCGCGGTGCCTTCGGCTATTTACGCAAGCCATATGATCCGCGAGAATTACTCAAGCTGGTAGATAACTCTCGTCAGACTCGAAACCTTGAGTCGCATAATCAGCAAATCGCCTCGCGTCTGGAGCGGTCAGAGAAACTATACCGATACCTGGTTGATAATTCTCCAGATGTCATTTACACATTGAACCACGATGGCATATTTTCTTTTGTTAACAAGCGCGTGACCACCTTGCTTGGAATAGAGCGAGAGCATTTGATCGGCAAGCATTATTCAGAGCTGGTGCATGAGGATGATCTGCATTTGGCGGCAAATATTTTTAATGAGCGCCGCTCCGGCGAACGCGCTTCGCACAATGTCGAGATGCGGCTGAAATCTTTGAAATGTGTAGATGAGGATCGCTATTTTGATAATACCCTGATCACCATCGTTCTCAATTCAACGGGTATGTATTCCAAAGGAAATGGATTTACCAAGCATGAATTTCTGGGAACATATGGTGTGGCGCGTGACATTACAGATCGCAAACGTGCCGATGAGATGATTGTCTATCATGCTTACCATGACATTTTAACCAACCTTCCCAACCGCATCCTGTTCAAGGACAGGCTCAGCTTGGCAATCAGTCAATGTAAGCGTGAAAAATCAGAACTGGCTGTTCTGTTCCTTGATCTGGATCGCTTCAAACGAGTTAATGATACCTTTGGCCATGCCAAGGGTGACGAATTGTTGCAAATGGTTACCACTCGTTTGCAGGCAGCGATTCGTGGCGGCGATACCTTGGCGCGGTTGGGCGGAGATGAGTTCACCATGGTGCTGCCAAATCTGCGCAATCGCCAGGATGCAGAGTTGGTTGCCAAAAAAATACTGGACAATCTGCACGTCCCATTTGAAATTAACAAACAGCAACTCCACATCTCAGCCAGCATCGGTATCGCCATTTACCCAAGGGATGGTGATTCTATGGAGGAGCTATTGCGTAATGCAGATACGGCCATGTACCAAGTGAAGTCCTTGGATAAAGATGGTTTTCATTTTTATGATTCGACCATGACTAATTTTTCGCACATGAATATTATTCACGAGCAGAATCTGCGTGATGCGATCTCGCATGGGCAGCTGGAAATGTATTATCAACCTTTGGTTGATGCAGCCAGTGGTGAGATCTCTGGTGTGGAGGCACTCATGCGCTGGAATCATCCTGAACGAGGGTTGCTGGGTGCTGGTGAATTTATTCCGCTGGCGGAAGAGGTGGGGTTGATGGTTTCATTGAGCGACTGGATGCTCACTGCTGTTTGCATTGACATGAAAAAATGGATTTCATTCTGTAGGCATGATTTCAAGGTTTCAATGAACCTGTCACCTCAGTATCTTGATCGCGGAAATTTCCCCGATAAATTATCGGAGGTTATTAATCGCCATGGAATTTTACCTGGTCAATTAGAGGTCGAAATTACCGAGAGTGTGTCAATCCGTAGCCCCAATCGCGCTATTGAGCAACTTGAAAAATTGTGTCAAATGGGCATCACCATTGCTATAGATGATTTTGGAACAGGTTACTCTTCGCTTTCCTACCTGCACAAATTTCCGATACACACGATCAAAATTGATCAATCTTTTGTGCGCGAAATTCAATCGGAACATGGCCATTACCCGGTGGTGCTGGCGATTATTTCTATCGCCAAGAGATTGGGGTTGCGCTTGGTTGCAGAGGGGGTAGAGACAGAAACGCAGTCTCGCTACCTGGAGTTATCCGGTTGCCCTACAATGCAGGGTTATTTGTATTTCCAACCGTTGACCAGCGAGAAAATGCTGCATGAATTAAGTAAGAAAATTCCTGTCTCTGCCAGAGGGTAGTTGGAAGCGTAGCTAGTTTATTTTTAATGGCCTAATTTTATGCCAACCGCAGCAGAATTATTTGCCTCAATATTATTCAGCACAATAGGATTTGCTGCCTTCGTCTATGGCAAAAAATCATCGCGCGTAGGGCCTATGGTTTTGGGCGTCGTTTTGATGATCTACCCGTATTTTATTTCAGAGTTATGGCAGATCTATGTGCTGGGCAGCATCTTGTGCGGTGCTCTGTATTTTTGGCGGGATTGATTTTGGAGTGCGCTAGTTGTGAATGATATGCACGACATCAAGCCCGGCCAGTCCATCGCGCTGTTGCAGGAGCTACACATTCTGACCCGCGATGGCAAGATGAATCAGGATTCCCGTCGAAAGCTCAAGCAGGTCAACCACCTCTATCAATTCATCGCACCGTTGTTGCAAAGCATTCTGCAACAGCGTCAGGATATTCAATTGGTGGATCATGGGGCAGGGAAGTCGTACCTGGGTTTTATTCTGTATGATTTATTTTTCAAAACCTTGAATACTGCCGCGCATATATATTGCATTGAATCGCGCGATGAGTTGGTCAAACATTCGCAGGAACTGGCGGCGCGGCTGCATTTCCCCGGCATGTCATTTATCAAGCTGACGGTTGCAGAATCCATTCATTCGAGTAGCTTGCCCGATAAAGTTGATATCGTCACCGCGCTCCATGCCTGTGATACCGCCACGGACGATGCGATACGTTTTGCGCTGCATAAGCAGGCACAGTTCATCGTGCTAGTGCCCTGTTGTCAGGCAGAAATGGCGGCAGTGCTACGCAAGAACAAGAGTGAAGATATGGCCAAAAATGCTCTGACCGAATTGTGGCGTCACCCCATTCATACCCGCGAATTTGGCAGCCACCTCACCAATGTGTTGCGCTGTTTGCAACTGGAAGCGCATGGCTATCAAGTGACGGTGACCGAGCTGGTGGGCTGGGAGCATTCCATGAAAAATGAATTGATAATTGCCAGCTATAAAAATCTGCCAGGCAATCGTGCGCGTGAGCGTTTGAATACCATACTGCAAACATTGGGGCTGGAAGAAATGAAAGCGCGGTTTTTTGTGCCCGGCTGAGAGGTCACCGCGAACGGGTTTAATTATTGTCGTTTCTATCGGAAAATTGTACCTTCTTAATTAAGAGTAGTTGAGTGATAAATGCCCGGTCAATTCTCCGATTTCTATAACAGCCTCGATGCCGACCCGCTCAAGCGCGGCAAGCAGTTCGAGCACTTCGTCAAATGGTTCCTCAAGGCCGATCCTGAATGGGCTACCCAAGTTGACCAAGTGTGGTTGTGGGATGAATATCCGCAACGCTGGGGTATGGATTGCGGCATTGACCTGGTGTTCCGCCACAAGAATAGCGGAAACTGGGCGGTGCAGGCCAAGTGCTATTCACCCGACTATCACATCACCAAACACGATGTAGATAAATTCCTCAGCGAATCCAACCGCAAAGGCATACACCACCGCCTGCTGATAGCCACTACAGACTTTATTGGCGGCAATGCCAGGCAAGTTTGTGAAGCGCAGGAAAAACCAGTCGTCCGTTTTCTGCTCTCCGACTTCGATAAATCCGCGCTGGAATATCCCGCCAACTTTGCCGCACTTCCGCAAGCCAAACGCAAACCCCGCCCCGAACCGCGCGACCACCAGATCGAAGCCAGAGCCGCTGTTGTGCAAGGCCTGCAAACCGCCAACCGTGGCCAGCTCATCATGGCCTGCGGCACCGGCAAAACTTACGTCACGCTGTGGATCAAGGAAGCACTCGACGCACAACGTACCCTGGTGCTGGTTCCGTCCTTGGGGCTGCTGTCTCAACTTCTGCGCGAATGGACATTCGCCGCCGTCACGCCGTTTGAAGTGCTGTGCGTCTGCTCGGATCAAACCGTCGGTGCGAAGGGCCACGACGAAGCCATCCACAGCGTGGCCGATCTCGCCTTTCCCGTCACATCGGATGCGGATGAAGTAAAGAATTTTCTCAGTGGCGCAGGCAACCGCGTGGTTTTCTCCACTTACCAATCATCCTCCGTCATCGCCGCCGCCCAAGCCGACCCAGCCATCCCCGCGTTTGATCTGGTCGTGGCGGACGAAGCCCACCGTTGCGCGGGCAAGGTCGGCAGCGACTTCACCGCCATTCTCGACAACGAGCAGATACGCAGCGCCAAGCGTCTGTTTGCCACCGCCACCCCGCGCACCTACTCCAGCACCGTCCATAAAGCCGCCGAAGATCGCGGCGTCGAAGTGGTCGGCATGGACAACGCCGCCCTGTTTGGTGAGGTGCTGTATGCCCTGCCGTTCGGCAAAGCCATCGAACGCAAACTGCTCACCGATTACCGCGTCGTCATCATCGGCGTGGACGACCCCACCATCGCGCAGTGGATCGCCAACCGCGAACTGGTCAGCACCGGCACGGGCATCGAGACCGACAGCGAATCGCTCGCCGCCCAGATCGGCCTGCTCAAAGCCATCAAAGATTACGACCTCAAGCGCATCATCAGCTTCCACAGCCGCGTCAATCGCGCCGAAGCCTTCGCCACCGACATGCAAAATACGATGCAATGGATCAGCGATGAACACCGCCCCAGCGGAACCCTGCGCACCGACTTCGTCTCCGGCAACATGAGCGCCAGCAAACGCAAGATTAAGCTCGACCAACTCAAGAAGCTGGGAACAGACGAACGCGGTTTACTGAGCAATGCGCGTTGTTTGACAGAGGGGGTAGATGTGCCATCCCTAGACGGCGTGGCATTCATTGACTCACGCAGCAGCCAGGTGGATATCATCCAAGCAGTGGGTCGCGCCATTCGCCTAAGTCCGGACAAGAAGGCGGGCACGATTGTTTTGCCGGTGTTTATCGCAGCTGGACAAAACGCCGAAGACGCTATCGAAGCCAGCAATTTCAAGCCTATCTGGGATGTGCTGAATGCGTTGAAAGCGCACGATGACGTGCTGGACACCGAACTCGATCAGCTCAGAACTGAGTTGGGTAGGAAACCCAGCACAACAATCAGGGCTGACGACCTCCGCGAAATCATCCTTGATATGCCCGTCACGGTGGACGAAACTTTTGGTAATGCGCTCCGCACTCATTTAGTTGAGCAATGTACGGAGTCGTGGAGCTTATTGTTTGGGGCGTTAGTGGCGTTTGTAGAACATGAGGGGCATGCCAAGGTTCCTGTGCATTACAAAACTGCAGATGGATATAGCCTGAGTCGGTGGATTAGTACCCAGCGGAGCAATAAAGAAAACATGTTCCCGGAGCGCAAAGCACGGTTGGATGCATTACCCGGGTGGAGTTGGGATCCTTGGTCAGATAAATGGGATGAAGCATTCCTCTGTCTCAAGGAGTTTGCAGATCGAGAGTGGCATACCGACGTTCCTAGCAATTACAAAACTGAAGATGGATACACCCTTGGTAATTGGGTTAGAGTTCAAAAGATCAATAATGGCCACATGTCATTTGAGCGCAGAGCGCAGCTGGAAGCACTACCCGGTTGGAGTTGGGATCCATTGTCGGATACGTGGGAAGAAGGGTTTCGCCATCTCAAAGAATTTGCAGATCGAGAGGGGCATGTCAGCATTCCTATTAAATTCAAAACTGGTGGATTTAACCTTGGTCAGTGGGTTGCTACTCTTCGGGGAATAAAAAGCAAAATGTCATTTGAGCGCAGAGCGCAGCTGGAAGCATTGCCCGGTTGGAGCTGGGATACTTTGTCAGATAAGTGGGCAGAAGTGTTTCGCTATCTCAAGGAATTCGCAGATCGAGAGGGGCATGCCAAGATTCTTAGCAATTACATAACGGCCGAAGGGATTCAGGTCGGTAATTGGGTGGCTAAACAACGAGCAATAAAAGACAGCATGCCATCGGAGCGCAAAGCACGTCTTGAAGCATTGCCCGGTTGGAGCTGGGATACTTTGTCAGATAAGTGGGAAAAAGCATTTCACTATCTCAAGGAATTCGCAGATCGAGAAGGGCATGCCAATGTTCCTAAGCGATATAAAACGGCAGATGGATATAGCCTTGGCAATTGGGTAATTGCACAAAGAGGAATAAAAGACAGCCTGTCACCGGAGCGCAAAGCGCGATTGGAAGCATTGCCTGGCTGGAGTTGGGATGCTAAGGCAGATATTTGGGAAAAGGGATTTCGCTATGTTCAGGAATTCGCTGATCGAGAAGGGCATGCCAAGATTCCTGACGATTACCAGACGGTAGATGGATATCGAGTCGGTAGATGGGTAAGTAAACAAATAGGAAAAAAATATAACATGTCACCTGAGCACAAAGCACGGCTAGAAGCGTTGCCGGGTTGGGTTTGGCGAGTTGAGTAAGGTCGGCTAGTGAATGCCAGCCGTTACTTCGTTTGAAATTAGTTTGCTAAATGCATCTGGGTTAAATATGACGGCCTTATTTGTGTAATACGCGGCGCGCTCATATTGTTTCTTCCCAACTGTGGCTTGATTTTCAGCAACTGCCAAAACATATCCTGGCTTTGTGTCTGCCCGGTACTGCAAATAAATAACTTCCGCCTCTAGCAAACGGGCAGGAGATGTTGCCGCGATGATGATAAGTGGCTTATCTGTTCCGAGTACGTGGTCAGCCTTGAGGCCTCCAGCAATTGGAAGCTCCACATCGGAATTGCAAGGAAGCTTTAACTCTATTGCTATCTCTTGCACGATCTGTTTAATTCGTTGCTTGAAATCGCTAGACTGCCGATCAACACGAGCAGTAGCGATTGCGTGCAATTGTTGTGCTGCCTCTGCCACGCGAAAAATATACGGCGCAATAAGCCGCTCATTGCTTGCGAATGCGGATATTTTTTCGTCTTCGGTAAATTCAACTGGAGAAACCAAAGATAGTTCTTCTGCCCAACGACCTATCGCTTCAGATTCTACATCTCCACCATTGAGGCTGGCGTAAAAAGCCGCTTCACCATTTTCATCAATTTCGAATCCATGTCCATCGCTAGACGGCCGCACTCGAACAACGATTAGATCGTTACTCCCAGGGTACTCAAGCGGCGTGACAACGCGCTGCACACCACCTTCGTCGGCATGCACTTCAAAAAGCGAACAGATCGCCCGCTTGAGGTCGCTTGTAATCACCATAATAATTTTGAGTTGGGGTCATTGTCCGGTAATGAAATCCCGCATAAGCGACAAAAATTAATAATTAACTTTAGCCGATCCGCATGAATTTTAGGGTCGGTACCGTACTTCGTTTTCAAGGCCAATTCTGGCGCTCCGGGTAACTTTCGATCAGTGTAATTATAGTCAGTTTGACACGGCATCTTGCAGTGGAATCCTTTGTGACTTGGATGCCAATGGAACTCAAATACTGGACTGAGACTCCCGTTCGCAAGGCGGCAAAACAAATAAGCGTAGAACGAGCGATCTGTAAGGATTTGTCCATCCCTCCAGTACATGAATGCTACATGATCAGAAGAGACGTCAATCATGTCAGTTGATTCGATTCTGGGGCCTCCAAAATTTTTGAATGGCTTTGGAAGCTTGTTGCGCTTTTGTGGCTTAAACACTGGAATTTCTTTCAGATGCTTTGGGGCCGTTTTGTGTGCCTTCAACTCGCGCGGGGTCATTGTCTTTTTGGATGCTCAGGCGGATAGTCAGCATCATGCCAGACCAACCTATACACGTAAAGCCCGAGCCTCTTCCAATATGAAATGAGCCTGAAGGGCTGGCGTATTTCCAACATGAAATCAGAGGTCAAAGGGGTCAGGTTCGCATTGTTCTATGCCGCCTTCCGCCCGAGTCCTTCTGCCACAAATGCCAGCACCAACGTGTTTAAGCTGACACCTTCTGCCTTGGCGCGCTCTGCCAATTTGGCGTGAACGGACTTGGGCAGGCGCGTCACAAATTTGCCTGATACCACAGGCACGGTGTCTGGACGGTAAAACGGCTCGGGGATTTCCTTGTCGGCATCTTTGCGTGCAGACACCCATGCCTTGAACGCATCCTTGCCGTTTGCAACCGCTTCGGCTTCGGTTTCACCATCTGACATGCAGCCGGGAAGATCGGGAAATGTAATCAGAAAACCGCCGCCGTCCTCTTTCGAAATTTGGCTGATAACGTGAGAATACGCCTCGAAGGGATAGGGCGGTTTAACGGCTTTGACTTTTTTGATGGTCGCGGTGGTCATTTCTTTGACTCCTTTACGGCATCCACCAATAACAGGAACTGGCGGATATACACGGGTTTGATGGGGCGATGTGCGGGCACGGTGACATCCATTTCCACATTTGGAAAGCCGAACACGTGATGGCTGCCGCCGTTGTTCCGGCATTCGATGTCGAATTGCTTGGCAACAACCAGCAAGTCGTCAATGCGCCAATCGCGCGGATTGTTGCGCATGGCATCCAGTAGCTTGGCCCGCTTGTTCATGTGTTTATAGTATCTTATTCGATACTACACATCAACCGCAATAAAACGCTAAAAGGGGTCGTGTTCGAATTGTTTTTTCCAGGCCAATACAGTTTCCGCCAGCATCGCCGGTGATAAAACAGTCACGCTTGGACATCCCCATCCAGAAGAAAATCGCCGTGCTTGTGGACAAAATTGAGGCTTCGGTTAATCCGCGATTTGCCGGCAAGGCACTTAAAGGAAACGACAAGGGATGGCTGCATGCACTACCGTCACCCTAGATGACTGGCCACGTATTACACACTACAAATCCACGCGACACTTCGCGCCATTCACCTTCTGTATTTTGCCGCAGTTCGGCCACATGCACCGCATTCCTTGAGGCAAAAAAATGCTGATCGAGTGCTGCGCTCAGCTCATCATGGCGCATGATGCCCACATTGTTTGTTAGACGCGCGGGTGCCAGCCAACGCAGGCGCGGCAGGATGATCCAGTGCTTGTCCGTCGTTGTATAGAGTAATTTTTCTATAGGGTGGCGCACCCACCAACCTGATAAATGTTTGTTGGATATGCCAGCGACAGAGGGGCGAGCATCTGAAAATTTTTCAGTTTGGCTTAGCGGAAAAAACAGCATGCCTTTAATGTATGCCTGCGCCTTATTTAGCGTGAGACCATTTGGCAATGTTGCGCGCCCTTCTGGGGTTGTGCCTAGGTGAAGCTGGTGGGTGAATACTCGATTCAGTTTTAGATCTAGCCGGTCACGTCCTCCAGGCCCGATGAAGATGCGCTGTTCGGCTACGGGTTCGGCTTGCAGATAAAACTTTACCGCAGCTTCCCAATGGCACACCGCAGAATTTTCATCGCGCAATAGAAAATCATATTCACCTAAGGTACGGTCTGTGTTTCGCACCTGTAAATTAGTGGCAATAATCTCCAACTCGAGTATGTGCGCTAACCAGTATGCAATCAGTGTTTCAAAGTAGTGACCGAGGCGACGTGTTGGGCGCGCGGCAATGAAGTCATGCAGGCTGGAGGGGTTGCGATCCAAGGCCATCAGCTTGGGCGCACATTTTATGGATTGCGCGTCACACCATGCGCCTTCTACCACGCGCCCAGTATAGGCGGCATGATTTTCATCGAGTAAGTTTGGAGAGCCGATGACCCACGCCAGATCGCGTACCGCTGGGGTGTGCAAGGAGTCCATCAGCGTGTTGTAGAAGGCAGTATGACCTTGTTGTTTCACAACAAAACAAGATTGTCCCGGTGAATGATTTCAGCATCGCCGCCATAACCGAGCAAAGCTTCAATCTCTTTGCTGGGATGTTGTGCGATTAGCCGCGCTTCCTCAGCATTGTAATTGGTCAAGCCGCGCGCGATGTCTTGTCCAGCTTCGTCCATGCAGGCAACGACTGCACCGCGCTCAAATTCACCGATGACTTTCTTGACACCGATTGGCAACAAGCTTTTGCCTTCGCTACGCAATGCTTTTGCTGCGCCAGCATCCAGCACCAATTTACCGGTCACTTGCAAGTGATCGGCTAACCATTGCTTGCGCGCCGCCAAGGTAAGCGTAGAGGCCATGAGCAAGGTGCCGATGGCCTCGCCTTGCAGCAGGCGCAACAGCACATCACGTTCGTGCCCGGAAGCGATGGCAGTGTGCGCGCCGCTACGCGCCGCACGTTTGGCCGCCAGCACCTTGGTAATCATCCCGCCGCGCCCGATGTGGCTACCTGCGCCACCTGCCATAGCCTCCAGTTTTTCGTCCCCGGCTTGCGCGGTGCTAAGCAGTATGGCATTGCTATCCTGGCGTGGATCGGCGGTGTAGAGACCCGCTTGATCGGTGAGAATAATCAGCACATCGGCTTCGATCAGATTGGCGACCAGCGCGCCTAAGGTGTCGTTGTCGCCGAATTTTATTTCGTCGGTGACCACGGTGTCATTTTCGTTAATGACTGGAATGACACCGAGGCTTAACAGCGTGCGTAGTGTGGAACGCGCATTCAGATAACGCTCGCGGTCGGCCAGATCGGCGTGGGTGAGCAAAACTTGTGCAGCATGCAGCGCGTGTTTGCGGAAGCAGCTTTCATACACCTGCACCAAGCCCATTTGTCCCACAGCGGCGGCGGCTTGCAACTCATGCACCGCATGCGGACGTTTCTTCCAGCCTAGGCGCTGCATGCCTTCGGCAATTGCACCGGAAGAAACCAGCACCACCTCGTGCCCGGTCTGGCGTAAGGTAGCGATTTGTTGCGCCCAGTTGCCGATGGCCTGGGTGTCCAGTCCCGCGCCCTGATTGGTTACCAGGCTGCTGCCGACTTTGACGACGATGCGCTTGCATAGTGTGAGTTCGGTTTTCATATCCCTATATTATATCCGCGTCGGTTTCCTGTGCGCTGTCTGCAGCAGCCTGTCGTTCCTGTTCGTTCATCGCCAGCAGGTGTTCCATGATGGCATATGTCAATTCCTTGCAGCCTTCGCCGTTGATCGCCGAGATGACGAAGTGACGGTCAAAATCGGTGAACTCTTTGAGGAAGGCAGAAACTTTTTCTTCCTGGCCTTGTAGTAGATCAACTTTGTTCAGCAGCAACCAGCGCGGTTTTTGATACAAGGCCGGATCGTATTTGTTCAGCTCGTTGAGAATTGCGCGCGCCTCATGTACCGGGTCTATGCCCTCATACATCGGCGCGATGTCCACCAGATGCAGCAATACACGGGTGCGCGCGAGATGGCGCAGAAACTGGTGTCCCAGCCCGGCACCTTCCGCAGCGCCTTCGATCAGGCCGGGAATATCGGCGATGACAAAACTTTTTTCTGGTGATACGCGCACTACACCAAGATTGGGATGCAAGGTGGTGAAGGGATAATCGGCGACCTTGGGTTTGGCGGCGGAAACTGCGCGGATGAAAGTAGATTTTCCCGCGTTAGGCATCCCCAGCAGCCCCACATCGGCCAGCACTTTGAGCTCCAGTTGCAGTTCGCGCTGCTCGCCTTCCACACCAGGGGTACACTGGCGCGGCGCGCGGTTGGTGCTGGATTTGAAATGCAGATTGCCTAGGCCGCCTTTGCCACCTTGGGCAAGCAATGTTTTCTGGCCGTCATGCGCCAAATCGGCAATTTGTTCGCCGGTGTTGATGTCGGTGATGACCGTGCCCACCGGCATCCGCAGAATGACATCATCCGCGCCCTTGCCATAGCAAGCTGCGCCGCGACCTGCTTCGCCATTCTTGGCGCGGTGCATGCGGGCGAAGCGATAATCTACGAGCGTATTGATATTGCGGTCGGCCAACGCATACACGCTGCCACCCCAACCGCCATCGCCGCCATCCGGCCCACCTTTGTCTATATATTTTTCGCGACGAAAGCTGGCTGCGCCATTGCCGCCGCTACCGGCGATGACTTCAATTTTTGATTCGTCTATGAATTTCATGGGAACAATCTGTAGCTGATCTGGTAAAAGCTGTTTTAAAAATGTAAGGAAAAATCTTACCACCCCTCCGCTGCGCTCCTCCCCTCCTTGAAAAAAGAGTGGATTCTACCCCGCGTCATGCGCGGCTACGAAGCATTGTTCCCCGCCTTGACAAGGAGGGGGACACGAAGTGCTGGGTGGTTAATCAGGCAGACGTAACCTGCCACAAAACTCCGCCAGAACCAAACAAAAAAGCACCAAACAAAAAAGCCCTACCTTGCGGATAGGGCTTAATCTAATCAGCTAAGCTCGCTTACGCAGCGACTACGCTGACTGTTTTGCGTCTCAGTGCACCCTTGACTGCAAACACCACTTTTCCGGTAATCGTGGCAAACAGGGTGTGATCCTTGCCCATGCCGACGTTGTCGCCAGCGTGGAACTGTGTGCCGCGTTGGCGCACGATGATGCTGCCGGCATTGATCTGTTCGCCGCCGTAGCTTTTGACGCCAAGTCGTTTCGAGTGCGAGTCGCGGCCGTTACTGGTACTGCCGCCGCCTTTTTTCGATGCCATATTACTGCTCCTTTACGCTTAGGCCGAAATGCCGTCTATGCGGATTTCAGTGTAGTTTTGACGATGACCTTGATGTTTTTGGTAGTGCTTACGGCGACGCATTTTAAAGATGCGGATTTTTTCGCCACGGCCATTAGAGACGATAGTCGCAGTGACCGTTGCGCCCGCCAGCAGCGGTTTGCCAACAGAAATGCTGTCGCCATTGCCTATCATCAGCACCTTATCCAGCACGATAGCGCTGCCGACTTCACCATCAACGGTTTCAATTTTAAGGGTTTCACCCTGGTTGATACGATATTGCTTACCACCAGTTTTAATTACTGCATACATAACAACCTCGACTCAATACGGTTTTACAGAGTCGCGCATTATACACACCCGACACCTTCCGTCAAAATGGTTTTTTGGTGTAAATGGAGTGAGATGGCTTTAGTTTGCAGTAGTCAAAATATCATAATGATAGAATAATGGGAATCTCTAATAATTCGTCATTCCCGCGTAGGCGGGAATCCAGCTTTTTGATTTGACTGGGCTCCACGCCTTCGTGGGAGCGACGAAATATGAATTTTTAGAGGTGTCCTAATGGTATTTATCCAGAAAAACAGACCTGAAATAAGCGTTAGATGAAGATTACAATCCGCGCCTTTAAGTGCTTGTTGGTATCACTGTTGCTTGTGTCTGTAACAGGCTGTGCAACTTACCGAACCATATCAACAGCCGATTTAGATAGTGCAAAGGTGTTTAGCGGCACACGTCTCGATATTAGGGCAATGTGTGGCGAGGTTGAGCCCACAAGGGAATTCAAGGCTGCTCCGCCACTTTACCCTGTTATAGATATTCCCTTTAGTGTGGCGATGGATGTTGTTCTACTGCCTTTGACTATTTCAGCAGTGTTTTATGAATTTATATTCAAATAAACACACCATTCAGACATGGGCGATCATCTCTGTGATTTCTGTAGCTTGATCTATACAACGGTTTTTAGGAATAACTATCAGGAAAAAAAGTAAATTACCCCCCTCCCTATAGCTTGCCGATTATTGTGTGGTGTTGCCATTGCCATTGCTTGTGCGTTTGCGCCAGCAATGGCGAATGAACCCAACCCAGAAACCCCCCCTCCTACTTTTGCTGAACTCCAAGAAAGTGGCGCAATTATTGGCGAGATACGGGTCAATGTCGCGGATATTTTTGATCTGGATGATCCCAAGGAAAATAATTTTTTATTTCGCACGGCGAATTGGCTGCACATAAAAACACGCCCCAATGTCATCAGACGTACCTTGCTTTTTAAACCCGGCGAACCTGCGTCAGTGCGATTGATCGAGGAAACAGAACGGCTGCTGCATGACAATCGTTACCTTTATTCCGCCAATATTACCCCCACTGCCTATCAAAATGGCGTGGTTGATATTGAAGTGAAAACCCGCGATACATGGACGCTGGATACGGGTGCCAGCTTCAGTCGCTCTGGGGGAAATAATTCCAGCGGCTTGGCGTTGAAGGAGTATAACTTGCTTGGCACCGGCGTATTCGTTGGCTTGACGCGATCATCAACTGTGGATCGCAGCGGAACACAGCTTGATGTCAGCAATCATCATGCGTTTGGCGGGTGGACAGATATCAACTATTCGCATGCAAAAAATAATGATGGTCAAATGCAGACATTTTCCGTGGTTAATCCATTCTACGCATTAGACACGCGTTGGACGGCAGGGGCAACCGCATCACGGGACGATAGGGTAGATACGATCTATAACAGTGGAATTTTAACCGGGCAATACCGGCATCAAAAGGGAGAAAATGAAGTTTTTGGTGGATGGTCGGAAGGCCTCATAGCAGACTGGACGCGTCGCTATTCTGTGGGTCTTAATTATCAGGTTGATGATTATAGTGTAGAGCCAGGGCTGCTTGCACCAGCGCAATTACCGCTGGATCAAAAATTGGTCTCGCCGTTTGTGAGCTATGAAATCATTGAGGATGGATACCAGCAAGTTAAGAATCGTAATCAGATACAACGACCCGAATATGCTTCGATGGGCTTGCAATCTCGTGTGAGAGTCGGACGTGCATTTACCAGCCTCGGCTCTACTCAGAATTTGTGGGTTTACTCGGCCAGTGTCAGTGATGGTTTTGATCTGTCTCTCGATGAGGTTTTGTTAGCTTCGGCATCGCTGTCTGGTAGATACGGCGGGGGTTTCGACGAAAACTATTTGTTTGGCGGTTCCATGCGCTATTTTATTCCGCAAAATGAGCGAGCCAAATTCTACATAGCTGTTTCGGGTGACAAAGCCCATAATCCGGCATTGGGCGAAGAGTTGCTATTAGGCGGTGATAATGGATTGCGTGGCTATCCCTTGCGTTATCAAAGCGGGAATCAGCGCGCCTTGCTGACTGTCGAGGAGCGTGTTTATACCGATTGGTATCCATTCCGCTTGTTTCGTGTGGGAGGAGCTGTTTTCTATGATGTAGGCCGCGCATGGGGAGGCATCAATCAGAATGTTGAAAATCCGGGCTGGTTGAACGATGTTGGCTTTGGTCTGCGTATTCTTAGCGCCCGTTCCGCTTTCGGCAACATACTGCACATTGATTTTGCGTTTCCGCTCAACCGCGATTCAAAGATTAAATCTTTTCAATTTCTGGTCAAGACTAAAGTCAGTTTTTAAGCGCCTTTCGTGCAGCCTGATAGCTGTGGATGGTATGATTCGGTCATTGACTTTAAGCGCCAGGCAAGAAAATGAAAAGCAGTGAAATTCGCCAGAAATTCTTAGACTTCTTCGCCTCCAAAGGGCACACCGTGGTCGCCTCCAGTTCGCTGGTGCCGCATGAAGACCCGACGCTGTTGTTCACCAATGCCGGCATGAACCAGTTCAAGGATGTGTTTCTCGGCTTCGACAAACGCCCCTATACCCGCGCCGCCACATCCCAAAAATGTGTGCGCGCAGGCGGCAAGCACAACGATCTGGAAAACGTCGGCTACACCGCGCGTCATCACACCTTCTTTGAGATGCTGGGCAATTTCAGCTTCGGCGATTATTTCAAGCGCGATGCGATCAAGTATGCGTGGGAGTTATTGACGGATGTGTACAAGTTGCCCAAGGATAAATTGTGGGTGACGGTGTATGCCGAGGACGACGATGCTTACACCATCTGGACCAAAGAGATAGGCATTCCTGCCGAGCGCGTAATTCGCATCGGCGACAACAAGGGTGCGCGTTATGCATCGGACAATTTTTGGATGATGGGCGACACTGGCCCGTGCGGGCCGTGTACCGAAATATTTTACGACCACGGCGCAGAAATATGGGGCGGCCCGCCCGGTACGCCGGAAGAAGGCGGCGACCGCTACATCGAAATTTGGAACAACGTGTTCATGCAATTCAACCGCGACGAAGCAGGCGTGATGCACCCCTTGCCCAAACCGTCGGTGGATACTGGCATGGGCTTGGAGCGCATCTCGGCGGTGTTGCAGCATGTGCACAGCAATTATCAGGTTGATCTGATGCAGAATCTGGTAATCGCAGCCGCGCGTGTGACCCAAGCAGAAGACCTGAGCAACGACTCGCTCAAAGTCTTGGCCGACCATATTCGCGCTTGTTCTTTCCTGATTGCCGACGGCGTGATTCCAGGCAATGAAGGTCGTGGTTATGTGTTGCGCCGCATTATCCGGCGCGCCATACGTCATGGTTACAAGCTGGGTGCTCGGGCGGCCTTTTTTCACAAGATGGTGCCTGATTTGGTCGCCGAAATGGGTGCGGCTTACCCAGAATTGGCCTCTGCACAAATGCGTGTGATGGATATACTGAAGCAGGAAGAGGAGCGTTTCTTTGCCACCATCGAAAATGGTATGGCAATACTGGAGTCGGAGTTGGCCGCGATGGCGAAGCAAGGTAGCAAGCTGTTTAATGGAGAAACCGCGTTTAAGCTACACGACACATTCGGCTTTCCGCTCGACCTGACTCAGGATGTTTGCCGTGAGCAGAGTGTGGCCGTTGACGTTGCCGCCTTCGATGGCGCAATGTCGCGCCAGAAAGAACAGGCGCGCGCGGCGGGTAAATTTAAGATGGCGACCAATCTGGATTACACCGGCTCAGCCACAACATTTCACGGCTACGACTCGCTGGAAAGCAAAGGCAAGGTGCTGGCCTTGTACAAGAGCGGCGTGGTGGTTAATGAATTGAAAGAAGGCGAGCAGGGCGTGGTGGTATTGGATGACACGTCTTTCTATGCCGAGTCCGGCGGGCAGGTCGGCGATAGTGGGGAGCTGCGCGGATCGCACGGAATTTTCTCGGTGGAAGATACGCAAAAAATTCAAGCCAGCGTGTTCGGCCATCATGGCGTAGTAAAGACCGGAACACTGACCGTGGGCAATAGCATCAATGCCCGCGTTAATACGGCGGCGCGTAATCGCACCATGCGCAACCACTCGGCCACGCACTTGATGCACAAGGCGTTGCGTGAGGTGCTGGGCGACCATGTGCAGCAAAAGGGTTCGCTGGTGGATGCTGATAAAACGCGCTTCGACTTTGTGCATACGCAGCCGATGACCGATGCAGAGATACGCAGGGTGGAAAATATAGTCAATGCCGAAATATTGGCTAACGCGGCGACCCAAGCGCGTGTGATGGCTATTGCGGACGCGCAAAAAACTGGCGCGATGATGCTGTTCGGTGAGAAGTATGGTGACGAAGTGCGGGTGCTGGATATAGGTTCGTCGCGTGAGTTGTGCGGCGGTACGCACGTCAAGCGCACGGGTGACATTGGGCTATTCAAGATCGTGGCGGAAAGCGGTGTGGCAGCAGGTGTGCGTCGGGTGGAAGCAGTGACCGGCGAAGGCGCGCTAACATTAGTGCAGTTGCAAGAAGATCAGTTGCAGCTAGTAGCGGGTGTGCTGAAAACACAACCGCAGGAAGCCGCGATACGTATCACCCAAGTGCTCGACAATATGAAGATGTTGGAAAAAGAACTGGCGCGATTGAAATCGAAATTAGCCAGCGGGCAGGGCGATGATTTGGTCAATCTGGCGGTGGAAGTCAATGGCGTGAAAGTATTGGCGGCGCTTTTGGAAGGCGCAGACAATAACACCCTGCGCGAGACTTTGGATAAGCTCAAGGACAAACTTAAATCCGCTGCCATTGTGCTGGCATCCATCGCCGACGGCAAGGTCAGTCTGATTGCGGGCGTAACATCTAATCTGACTGCAAAAGTAAAAGCAGGCGAATTGGTGAATATGGTCGCACAACAAGTAGGTGGCAAGGGCGGTGGCAGACCGGACATGGCGATGGCTGGCGGCACACAGCCGGAGCATTTAGCGGCTGCGCTAGCAAAAGTGGCTGACTGGGTAGGGAAAAAATTGTAGCTTATGCTTTGCTGTTACCATGAAGAAAATTCACTTCCTCATTAAACTGAACTGGAGTCATTACTATGATACGCATTCAATACACCATCGCTGCCTGTCTGATTAGCGCATTTCTGTTCGGTGGTGCTACGACAGCTTATGCCGGAGAATCTGCCAGCGAGGTTAAGCAGCGTACAGGCAGCGGCAATCCTGTAGCGGGCAAGAAAAAATCTCAGTTGTGCCAAGGTTGTCACGGTGAGTTCGGCATCAGTGTTGAAGATTTAATTCCCAATCTGGCCGGACAATATGCCAGTTACATCGCCAAGCAGCTCCGCAATTATCAGTCCGGGACGCGCACCCATGAAATTATGAGCGCTATGGCGTTGACCATTAGTGATGCTGAGTTGAATGATATTTCCGCCTATTTTGCTAGCCAGAAAAAAATGCAGGGTAACGGCAAGGGTGATAATGCGGTTGCGAAAAATTTATTCCTGCAAGGGGATACAAAACGGGGTATAGCATCATGCACTAGTTGCCACGGGGTAAATGGCAAGGGTCAAGCAGAGAATATTGCAACTTATCCGGTGATCGGTGGGCAGCATAAGGCATATCTACAGGCTCAACTCGACCATTGGCGAGATGGTAAACGCAGCAACAGTCCGGATGGCGTGATGAACAAAGTTGCCAAAGCATTGACCGATGCCGAAATTGAAGCGTTGGCGGCTTATCTTGCTGGACTATAAAATATCAGGGTGCGCTTCAAAACGGCAACTGTAATCCCGGGTTAGCTTCCAGCAACACAAGTCGGAAATCCTGTTGTATTCTTTTTAGCGCAGCTTCATTGTCTGCTTCAAAGCGCAGTACGATGACAGGCGTGGTATTGCTGGAACGCATCAGGCCAAAGCCGTCGGCATATTCCACGCGCAGGCCGTCTATGGTGATGATGTCCTTTGCATGGGCAAACATTGGTGCCTGGGTAAGTTTCGCTTCCTGTTGTAACTTTTCAATCAGTGCGTAATTCTCGCCTTCTTTCAGTTTGATTTGTAGTTCCGGTGTGTTGATCGAGTTGGGCAGGGCATTCAACACGGCACTGGGGTTGGGATGTTTGCTCAAGCATTCCAGCAGGCGCGCACCAGCGTACATGCCGTCGTCAAAGCCGTACCAGCGTTCCTTAAAGAAGGTGTGGCCGCTCATCTCACCGGCCAGCAGTGCGCCGCTTTCTTTCATTTTTGCCTTGATGAAGGAGTGGCCGGTTTTCCAGAGCGTAGGTTTGCCGCCATGCTCGCGTATCCAACTAAATAATTTGCGCGTGGACTTCACGTCGAAAATTATTTCTGCGCCGGGATTGCGGCTCAACACATCGGCGGCGAATAGCATCAACTGCCGATCTGGAAATATGATGTTGCCCTCTTTGGTTACTACGCCGAGGCGGTCACCATCTCCGTCGAAGGCCAGACCAATTTCGCTGTCGTTGCTTTTTAATGCAGCAATCAAATCTTGCAGATTGTGCGGGTCGGATGGATCTGGGTGATGGTTGGGAAAATGGCCATCCACGTCGCAAAACATTTCAGTTACTTCACATCCCAGACGGCGATACAGTATGGCAGCGAAATCACCTGCTACGCCATTGCCGCAGTCCACGGTAATTTTCATAGGTCGCGCCAGCTTGATGGTAGAGACGATGCGCTCCAAATATTCTTCTTCGATATCGTGATTAGCGTAGCTTCCTGCACCATGACTCAGATTGTTTTTCTCGATGCGGATGCGTAGCGCCTGGATGGTATCGCCGGATAATGTTTCACCGCCGAGCACCATTTTCAGGCCGTTGTAATCCGGTGGATTGTGGCTGCCAGTAATCATCACGGCAGAGTGTGTATCTAGTTGATAGGCGGCAAAATACACCATGGGCGTGGCCACGCGCCCGACATCAATGACGTTGATGCCGCTTTTTTGTATGCCACGTGCCAGCGCCTCAGAAAATTCTTCACCGGATAATCGCCCATCGCGCCCGATGACGATGGTGTGTTGCTTGCGCGTAACCGCTTCCGAGCCGATGGCATGGCCTATTGTTTCAATAATTTCCCCCGACAGCGTTTTGCCGACGATTCCACGGATGTCATAAGCTTTGAAGATTTCTTTGGGCAGGTTCATGTTGTTTCCCGGTAGGGTTGGCTGGAATATGCAGAGCAACTTGCTTAGGTGTCAGCTTAATCATGCAATCGAAATGCCCCAAGGGGCAATCGCGTTTAAAGCATGGACTGCACGGCAAGTCGAGTTTAAGCACTTGTGCATGGATTGACAACGGAGGTGTAAATTTTGGGCTGCTCGATCCATACAATGCCAGCATTTTTCGGTCGAGTGCGGCGGCAATGTGCATCAAGCCAGAATCGTTGCTCACCACGACAGTGGCGCAAGATAGCAGCACAATGGCATCGGCTAAATCAGTTGTGCCACACAGATTTTGACAATTGCCATTGCCCAGCGCGACAATTTTGTCGCCGATTTCTTTGTCCTTGGCCGAGCCGATCAGCCACACAGCATAGCCTTGTGCGTGCATCTGTTGCGCCAGCTGTGCGAAATAGGGGATAGGCCAACGCTTGGCTGGCCCGTATTCGGCGCCGGGGCAAAAAATGGCGATGGGTTGCCCTGTCAGAGTCAGCTTAAATTTGTTTAATGTAATGCGTTGCTGTTCTGCGCTGACCTGTAATTTTGGGTAGGGCAGAGGACGCGGGATTGCATCCACTCGCGTCTCGGCAAGTTGTGCGTAGCGTTCCACCATCAGCGGCAATTCGGTTTTGTTTAAGCTACGCGCATCGTTCAAAAGTCCATAGCGCATCTCGCCAACAAAGCCTGTGCGTCGCGGGATATGAGCGAAATATGGAATCAGAGCAGATTTGAAAGAGTTGGGCAGGACGATGGCTTGGTCGTAATGCTCCGCACGTAATTTTCTGCCCAATAGATATCGCGCAAATAATTTTAATGCGCCATGCGGGAAAGGATTGGTGATGACGGTGTGGACTTCTGGCATCTGGCGCAATAATGCAGCTGTCCAGGGTGGCGCTAGCAAATCAATCTGTGCATCAGGACGGTGTTGCTTGAGGCGCGCCAGCATGGGCTGCGCCAGCATAGCATCGCCGATCCAGCTAGGTGCGACTACCAGAATTTTATACATGAAGCCCCTGCTCAGTGATGCCCTTTAGGCAACTCACCTTTGAATTTATACAGCGTGCCGCAATAAGGGCAGCGTGCTTCACCCAGTTTGTCTGCTGGGATAACGACTCTGGGATGGGTATTCCACAAGGTCATGCTGGGTGTCGGGCAATATAAGGGCAGGTCGGCAGCAGTGACTTCGATGTAGCTTTGTTTGGCGTGTTCAGTTTGCATATCAATCCCTTTAAACGTGATTCAGCCAATCGGCATGTTGTGGATTTTTGCCGCTGACGCAATCAAAAAACAGCGCTTGCAAGCGCGTCGTAATTGGCCCGCGTGCGCCGTTGCCAATGGCGCGATTGTCCAATTCGCGGATCGGTGTAACCTCCGCTGCCGTGCCAGTGAAAAATGCCTCGTCGGCGCAATACACTTCGTCGCGCGTGATGCGTTTTTCGATTAACTGGATACCCAATTCCGCTGCCAGCGTGATAATCGAATCGCGGGTGATGCCTTCCAGACAGGAAGTCAGGTCAGGTGTGTAGAGCTTGCCTTTTTTGACGATGAAAACATTTTCACCGGCACCCTCAGCCACATAACCATCCACGTCTAGCAGCAGGGCTTCATCATAGCCATCCTGCGCCACTTCTTGATGCGCTAGTATGGAGTTGGTGTAAGTGCCGACCGATTTGGAGCGGCACATGGTGATGTTGACATGATGGCGAGTGAAGCTGGAAGTTTTGACTCGTATGCCTTTTTCCATGCCTTCTGCGCCCAGATAAGACCCCCACGGCCACGCCGCAATCGCGACATGAGTGCTGAGCGCGGTGGCGGCAATGCCCATTGCCTCCGAACCATAAAAACAGATTGGGCGGAGGTAGCACGATTCCAGCTTATTGGCGCGCACCACTTCTCGTTGCGCTTCCATCAGTGTTTCTTTGTCAAACGGCATTTTCATCTTGAAAATATAAGCCGAATTGAATAGGCGATCGGTGTGTTCCTTGAGGCGGAAAATTGCCGTTCCCGTATTGGTCTTATAGGCACGCACTCCTTCAAACACTCCCATGCCGTAATGCAAGGTGTGTGTGAGAACGTGGGTAGTGGCCTCGCGCCAAGGCACGAGTTTGCCGTCGTACCAGATAAAGCCGTCGCGATCAGACATTGTCATAATTATATTTCCTTAAATGAGCTATGTATTATAGTGTAATTCCAATTTCAATTCCGCGCAGTTTGCGTAGAATATATTGAATTCATGTATCATTAAAAACCTTAGCTGTAAATTTTTACTTGAACGGATTCGCCTTATGAATTGCTGGGTGAATTGCTTGGCTCAAATCGTTACGAGGAAAGTTAATGATTGAACGATGTGAATATCCTGAAGCTACCGGGGATGCAATGGATGCAGAGGAAGATAGGTTACGCCGGAGTCTATTGATCTTCGCCTGTGCGCTGATGAATTTTTCGGTCATGCTGTGGCTGGCGATTTATTGGTATATGGGTTTGAATTTCTCCACAAATTTTCCTCTTGCCTATCAACTTTTTTCAATTTCTTCCTTAATTTATTATCTAAAGTCCAACAATTTTGTTTTTTTTCGATTCATTCAGTTGGGTCTATTTTTATTTGCACCATTTATTATGCAATGGAGCATAGGTGGTTCTGCCACCTCCAGCGGACTGATGTTGTGGGCATTGCTCGCTCCAGTTGGGGCGGTGGTGGTGTCAAGCTGGCGCGAATCTATCCCATGGTTTATTGCCTACATAGTGTTGACTGCGGTGTCTGGTTTTTTTGATTATTTTCTGGGGGCAGGGGAGATGAGTGGCGTTCCTATGCAGACCGTGGGCGTATTCTTTGCACTTAATTTTGCTGCGCTGTCCTCGATTATTTATTTTCTTGTGCGCTATTTTGTGTTGGGGACAGAGAAAATTAAAAATCAACTGAGTCAGCAGCATAAGTTGCTGGCGGCGGAGCAAAATAAATCTGAACAATTGCTACTTAATGTATTGCCACCTCATATTGCCTCGCGTTTAAAAAGCAAGCAAGGCTTGATCGCTGATGGCCATGCGGATGTGACAGTCATGTTTGCCGACCTAGTCAACTTTACCCAACTGGCTGCACAATTACCGCCAGGGGAAATGGTGAGTTTGTTGAACACCGTTTTTTCGGGATTCGACGAATTGTCTGAAAAATATGGCCTGGAGAAAATAAAGACCATAGGCGATGCCTATATGGTGGGCGGTGGCTTGACGCGCGAACCACAGTCATTTGTCAGCAACATTGCTGATATGGCTTTAGAAATGCGCGAATTTATTGCCAGCCATCCTGATTTGGCCAAATACAATTTGGGTGTTCATATCGGTATAGCTACCGGGCCGGTTGTGGCCGGAGTGGTGGGCACTAAACGTTTTATTTATGACTTGTGGGGAGATACGGTCAACATTGCTAGCCGCTTAACTGATGATGCCGTGCAAGGGAATATTCTGGTGGACAAAAATACTTACAGCCGATTACGCCAGAATTATAAATTTGACCCGATGGCCATGATTAATTTGAAGGGTAAAGGTGAGGTGGCGGCATATCGTTTGTCTAGTAAAGTAGATTAACTTTCTTTCCCCATCAAAATAGCCCATAACTCCCTAACCGGCATGGTATCCACTGCTTGCAAATCTACGCGGCTTGGCGATTGATTGTTCAGCCGTATCTTGTGCTGCAATGCGCGCAGGATGCGGTAGATGTCGCATACTTTGCAAGCCAATTTTTCTTCGATTAAACCTAACTTTCCAGCCAGCATCAGCAGAGCCAGGGTGCCACTGTTGGCAGTGAATTCGGGATGAGTGTGTGCATGTGCCAGTATCAGGTATTGCACCATGAATTCTATATCCACCATGCCCCCCCGGTCATGCTTGATGTCGAACAGGCTGCTGTTATTGGGGTCAGCATCCAACATTTTTTTTCGCATTGCTACAATTTCTAGACGTAGGGTATTGATGTCACGCGATTGGCACAGTACTTCCTTTCGAATCACTTCAAATTGTTTTCCGATGCTGGTATTTCCAGCGCAAAAACGTGCTCGCGTTAGCGCTTGGTGTTCCCACACCCAAGCGTGTTGCTGCTGGTATTCCGTGAATGCGGTGATGGAGCTGACTAATAAGCCGCTGGCACCATTGGGGCGGAGGCGCAGATCGGTTTCATACAGGCGTCCGGCTGAGGTGTAACTGCTTAATTGGGTGTTGATGCGCTGCGCTAGTTTGGCATATATTTCTGCCGCGTCTGGGTGCGGGTCGTCGTACAGAAAAATGAGATCGAGATCAGCTCCGTAGCCCAGTTCTCTCCCGCCCAATTTGCCGTAGGCGATAATGGCGAATGCTGGTTCAGTCTGATTTTCATCCTGCTGCATTTTTTTCAGCATCTCGCGCCAGCACATCTGCAAAACATGACGCAAGATCAAGTCAGCCAGATCGCTAAGATGATCGCTCAATTTTTCCAGCGACAACAGCCCATTCAAGTCCATCGCCAGCAGATGAAAAATTTGGCTGTGCTGGAATTGGCGCAGCATATCCATTTGCCGTTCGGTGTCGGTGAGGCACGTGGCTAACTGTTCCTGCAATGCGTGATCGAGTGTGGTCCAATCGGGTGCTCGATAAATTTCGCGCGCATCCAGCAATTCATCCAAGAGCATAGGGTGTTGAATTAAATAGCCGCATGCCCAAGCGCTGGCACTGGCAATGCTGACCAAGCGCCCCAGAACTTGCGGATACTCAGCCAAGAAGGCCAAGTAGGAGGCGCGCCGACTGATGCTTTCCAGCAGATCCAGTACACGCAGCAAAGCTTCGTCAGGGTTGTTGGAAGTCGAGCATAGTGAAATAAAAAGTGGGATTAATTTGTCCAAGCGTTGTCGGCTACTGTCTGGTAATTGGCGGTAGCGCGCGCTGTCGCGAATGCGTAGCAGCCTATCTGCCAGATCGGATGCGGTTGTGTAAGCTAATTTTTCCAGGCTGTCGCGCACATTTTCTGCGTTCATGCTTTCGCCCCACAGCGAATTTTCTTGTGCGGTGTAGCTATCGTTTTCGTTGCTGTTTGAGGTGCTAAAAATAAGTGCGAACTGTGCGCTGACCAGTGCGCGGTGCTCATCCAGTTGCACCAGGAGAGCCAGATAATCCGGGTAATTCATGCTGGCCGCGATTAATGTTTGATCGTCTGTGCTTTCAGGCAAGCTATGAGTTTGCTGGTCGTCCATGTATTGCAGGCGGTGTTCCAGATTGCGTAAGAAAATATAGGCTGCACGTAATTTAGCTACGGTATCAGGTGTGATTTGGCCTGTTTTACTGAGGCAGTGCAGAACTTGCAGGGTAGGGCGGATGCGTAGCCCGGCATCGCGTCCGCCACGTATCAACTGAAATACTTGTGCAATAAATTCAATTTCGCGTATGCCGCCTGAGCCGAGTTTGATGTTGTTAAGTCGGTCGCGTCGTTGCACCTCTTGCCGAATTTGTTCATGCAGTTTCCGCATGGATGCAAATGCACCATAGTCGAGATATTTGCGGAATATGAAAGGCTGCGTAAGCCGCATCAATTCTGAGTCGTCACCAATGGACACAACGCGCGCCTTGATCCAGGCATAGCGTTCCCATTCGCGCCCTTGCTCCACCAGATATTCCTCCAGCGCCGCCAAGCTCATGGCCAACGGCCCACTGTCACCATATGGGCGCAAGCGCATATCAACACGAAAAACGTAGCCGTCCTCGGTCAGGTCGCCGATCAACGCAATCAAGCGACGACCGAGTTTGGAAAAAAATTCGTGGTTGCTGATAGAGCGCACACCGGTGCTATTGCCGTCTTCGCCATAGATAAAAATCAAGTCTATGTCAGAAGAAACATTTAATTCGCGTCCGCCCAGCTTACCCATGCCGATCACCAGCATAGTCTGGGGCGTACCGCTGATCTCGCCTACGGGGAAGCCATATATCGTGACCAATTCTTGCATCACAAAACCCTGAGCTTGTTGCAGGCAAATTTCCGCTAACGCGCTCATGGTTGCTGTCACCTCATCGAGATCGGCCAGTCCATTCAGGTCGCGCAGCAATAGCTTGAGCATGACGCGCTTGCGTAACTGACGTAAGGCGCGCGATAGCGAGGCTTCATCATTGACCGGCATAGCCGCCAGCCAGCTAGCGATTTCTGTTGCATTGCAAGGCTGTGCGTGGTGCGCGCGCAACCACGGCAGCAAAGTATTATCGCTATTCAACAAACGCTGCATGTAACGACTGCCAAGCAAAGCGCGTTGTAATGCAGCATCTAAATTGATAGGGGGAGGCGTGATAGCGTTACTCATGGCAATGGCTTCGGGTTAAAATACAGGTATGCCCCATTATAAGTCCGCCATGAACACATTGGTCTGTTCACTCGTGTCGTTGTTCAGCTTTCTCAACTTATGTTGAAAGCCATTTTTCGACTTACCTGGCGCAGTTTTAAGCGCATGCCTCGAATTGCATTAATCGGAATCTTGCTGGTGTTGTTCGCTGCTGCCGGGTTGTTGCTGACATTGCGCTATTGGGTGCTGCCGGACATAGGCCGCTATCATGGCGACATAACTGCTATGGCCAGCCGTATCATGGGTCAACCTGTGATTATTGGCAAAATTGAGGCCGACTGGCGCGGCTTACGTCCGCACTTGTTGCTTACCGATGTTCGTATTTTGGATAAGCAAGGGCAAACTGCGCTGTTGTTGCCACGCATTGATAATGTGGTGTCGTGGATGAGCTTGATTGCGGGCGAAGTACGCCTATACAGCCTAGAGTTTGACCATCCTGAATTGTTAATCAAGCGTGATGCTCAGGGAGCGTTGCATATTGTCGGCCTGGATTTGGCCAGCCAAATATCGGATCAAACACCCGGTCAAATTGCCGCTCAGGCCGCAGATGCGAACTGGCTGTTGCAGCAGGCGCGCATTGTGGTGCGTGATGCGCGCATTACTTGGCAAGATGATCTGCGAGCAGCGCCAACCTTGGTGCTAAATCGGGTCAATCTGATGGTCGAGAACAGTCGTTCTATCCAGAGTTTTTTGTTCACCAATAACAGCGGCCATCGTCATCGCTTCGCTCTGCATACACAGCCGCCAACAGAGTTATCTGGGGATTTAGATATACGCGGTGATTTTTATGGCGAGAATTTTGAGAGCTTGGATACTTGGAGTGGGGAGTTATACAGCCAACTGGAGTATGTTGATATTGCCGCATGGAAGACATGGCTGCCGTTGCCCGACTCACTCAGTCGCGGCAAGGGCGCGGTACGTGGATGGTTAACTGTGGTGGAGGGTAAGCCCGCGCAATTTACCGCCGATTTAATGTTGACGGATATACAGGCGCAGCTGGTCCAAAAGCAAGCAGATCAAGAACACGCCACCCCGGCACAATCTACCCCGGCACAATCTACCCAAGCACAATCCACTTTCGAGGCGCTGGATTTGCGTGGCCGTGTTTCCTGGCTTGATGTGCGGCAGGGTTTTGAGATTTCGACCACAAAGTTATCGGCGCATTTGAAAGATGGTTGGAAACTACCGGCGACAGATTTTTACCTGAGTCTGCAAGACATCCCAGATAATCACCCAGAAAATCAGCTAGATAATCACCAAAAATCTTCAGGCGAGATACGCACCAAGCTGTTGGATATTGGAAATTTTGTCAAATTGGCCGATTATTTTCCTGTGCCGGATGATGTTAAAAAGCAATTAATGGAGTTTGCGCCGCAGGGCGTGGTGTTTGATGCGCGGGCGAAATGGCAGGGCGATGCCGATAAATTATTAAATTATGAAGTCAAGGCGCGCTTTGATAATTTGTCTTTGCAAAGGGTAGGAAAATTTCCCGGCTTTACCGGTTTAAGTGGTTCTGTGGATGGTAAGGACAGCGGTGGGACACTTTCGCTAAATGCAAGCAAAATGACAGTAGATGCGCCGCTGATAATGCCGGAGCCGCTGGCCTTTGATACCATCACGGCGCAGCTTGAGTGGCAGATGAATAATCGCGGGCTGGAGCTCAAATTTAACAATGCCTTTTTGGCTAACGAGGATGTTTCCGGAAATTTTAATGGTAGCTATCAGACCCTGCCGCACAGTCGTGGCTTGATAGATTTGTCCGTGCATTTATCGCGCGCTGCCGTAGGTCAGACGGCGCGTTATATTCCTTTAATAGCACTCAATAGCAATGCCCACGACTGGCTACGCAATGCGCTGCTGGGTGGGCAATCCGATGAATTTCGTTTGCGTCTGAGCGGCAATCTCGATGATTTTCCGTTTGACGGTAACCACAAGGGTATCTTTCAAATTCAGGCGCATGCCACAGGCGTGGAGATGGAGTATGCCAAGCACTGGCCACGTTTAGAAAATGGGGTGGCTGATCTGTTAATCACCGGCAAACGGCTGGAGGTGAATGTTCTGAACGCGATGACCGTGGGCGGGCATGTGCAAAAAATCAGTGTGGTTTTACCCGATATGATGAGTGCCGAAAAGCTGCTGCAAGTGCGCGGGGAAGCGGCGGGTGAATCTCAGCGCGTGTTAGATTTTATTCATAAAAGCCCGTTACGCGAATTAACGGGCGGGGTTACTGACAGTATGGCGACGCAGGGTAAAGGCTTGCTGGCGCTACAGGTGGATGTCCCCTTAAGCGGTGAGCAGCCGGTAAAAGTTTCCGGTAGTTATCACTTTTTAGATAATGACATTAGCATAGCTGGTATGTCGGCCTTGATAAAAGTGAACGGTGATCTGTTGTTTTCAGAATCTTCATTGCACACCCGCAATGTCACTGCCAACATTTTGGGTGGCCCGGCCAAGTTGCAAATTAACAGCGGAGCGAGTGGTGTGGTGAGCGTACAGGCATCCGGGCAGGCCGACCTTGACAATCTGCGGCACAGTCTGTCGCACCCGCTGTTAAATTATCTGCATGGTGGCAGCCCTTGGGCAGTAGAAATGACAGCGGCTAAAAATCAACTCGATGTGTTGTTTACTTCGGATCTGGTTGGCTTGGTTTCGGATTTGCCCGCACCATTTTCCAAGCGCGCTACCGAATCCATGCCCTTGCGTTTCGAGAAAAAAACAGTAGCTGAACAGAAGATTCCAGAGCAGAAAAACCCAGAGCAAAAAAAACTAGAGCAAAAAAATATGCTGTCATTGCAATACGGAAAAGTGCTGGATGTTAATTTGTTGTGTAAGGTAGAAAACGGAAATATCAATGTCGCACGCGGGCTGGTCAATTTCGGCGGGCTGGTCAATTCTAAAAATCCGGGATATTGGCCGACGCACGACGGCGTGTGGGTGTCAGGCACTGTGCCGGAATTATCGCTGCAAGGCTGGGAGTCGTTGCTAGGCGCATCTGATCAGCCACCACAAATGACCATAGCCGGTATCAATCTGTTGATCCAAAAAATAAGTGGCTACGGTTATCGTACCGATGACCTGCGGATCACCGCCCGCAGTCGCAACGATGTGCTGATTACGCAATTATCTTCCAAAGCGATTAACGGCGAGGTCAAATGGCAGTCGCAAGGCAATGGCAAGCTGTCCGCACGCATGAAAAATATATCTCTAGACAAGAATGAAGAAGTTAAGTATGAAGAAGCGAAAAGTAAAAATCCCAAGAGTGATAATTTGACAAACCAGTCAGTAGCCTCGCCGCGCACCGCCCGAACTGAATTCCCGGCGCTTGATTTGGCGGCAGATAGCATTACCCTTAAAGGTCAGCAATTGGGCAAGCTGGAGTTGCAGGGGGAGCAACAGGGAAGCAATTGGCAGTTAAAAAATTTGATGCTGACTAACCCAGATGGTGTATTAAAAGCAAATGGTAAATGGCAGATGGGCGCTGATGTTGAACAGACCCAGCTCAATCTTAAACTTGAAATAAATAATGCAGGCAATATGCTGGCTCGTTCTGGTTATCCCAATACCGTCAAACATGGCAGCGGCAAACTGGATGGAAAATTTTCATGGCAAGACGGGCCGTCGAAATTCAGCTATGCCAAGTTGGATGGCACACTTAAGCTGGATACCGGAAAAGGGCAGTTCCTGAAAATTGATCCGGGTGCCGGCAAATTGCTCAGCATCCTCAGCCTGCAATCGCTGCCACAGCACGTTACATTGGACTTTGCCGACGTGTTCAGCAGGGGTTTTGCCTTCGACAACATTACCGGCTCGGCGAAAATAACGCACGGCGTACTGACCACCAAAGATTTGAAAATTGATGGATCAGCCGCCAAGGTGGTGATGGCCGGCCAAGTAAATTTGAACGATGAAACCCAAAATTTACAAGTGCGTATTTTTCCCACTGTGGGAAATAGCGCAGCCTTGTTAAGCGCGCTGGTCGCGGGACCCGTAGTGGGTATTGGAGTTTATTTTTTTAGCAAAATAATGAATGATCCACTCGATCAGTTGGTGTCATTTCAATACAATGTTAGCGGAAGCTGGACAGATCCAAATGTCACAAAAGTGGATCGAGGCAAACTCACTGCATCACCTAAATGATAGAAAGTAGTTTTAAATGATAGATGCTAATTCCACGCAACGACGTATTGCCGCACAATCCCAAGCGTTTAAGGTTGCTGCGGTGCAGATGGCCTCAGGGCCCAATGTCGCCAGTAATTTGAGCGAAGCCGCCCGCTTGATCGAGATTGCCGTGCATCAAGGCGCACGTCTGGTGGTGTTGCCGGAATACTTTCCCATCATGGGTATGCAAGAGACCGACAAGGTGGCGGTGCGCGAGCAGCCGGGCAGCGGTGTCATCCAAAATTTTTTAAGCGAGACCGCACGAAAACATAAAATCTGGCTGGTCGGGGGATCTATTCCTTTGGTTGCTACTGTGTCGGATAAAGTGCTGAATAGTTGTCTGGTGTATAACGAACTGGGTGAGCAGGTCGCCCATTACGACAAAATACATTTGTTCAATCTTGATCTAGGCAATGAGCACTACCATGAGGGACGCACGATAGAGCCCGGTCAGCAAGTGGTGGTGGTAGATAGCCCATTCGGTCGCATAGGCTTGGCAATTTGTTATGACCTGCGTTTCCCCGAACTTTTTCGCGCCATGAAAGGTGTGGACATCATCGTGCTGCCGTCGGCATTTACCGAAACCACAGGCAAGGTACACTGGGAGGTGTTGGTGCGCGCGCGTGCCATTGAGAATCTGGCTTATGTGGTTGCTGCGGCGCAAGGCGGGTATCATGTCAACGGACGCGAAACTCACGGCAACAGTATGATCGTTGATCCGTGGGGACGGGTGCTAGATCGCTTGCCGCGCGGGTCGGGCATCGTGATTGCCGAGGTCAACCCAGCATATCAAACCAGCTTGCGCGCCAGCTTACCGGCGCTGTCACACCGTATTCTTAACTCGTGAACATTATGAAAAACGATATTTTTTTTTCCTTGGCCCAGCAGTCCTTGCTTGCGCCCAATGCGCTGGAAGCGCGCCATTTGCAGCAGGTATTTGGAAAAATGTTGGCGCATAAGGTGGATTACGCCGATTTATATTTTCAAACCAGTCGCGCCGAGAGCTGGTCGCTGGAAGAGGGTATGGTCAAATCCGGCAGCTTCGGCATCGAACAGGGTGTTGGTGTGCGCGCGGTCAGTGGCGAGAAAACTGCTTTCGCTTATTCCGATGACATCAGCTTAGCCGCGCTGGAAAGCGCGGCATTAGCCACGCGCGCCATTGCTCGTCAGGGTGGGACGCAATCTGTGCCGATGCTGGCCAGGAATAAAAATAAAAATCTGTATTTGGCACACGACCCAATTGCCAGTATGAAAGATACCGACAAGGTTGCTCTGCTAGAACGGTTGGAGCGCTACGCGCGCGCGCTCGACCCGCGCGTGACCCAAGTTATGGCTGGGCTGGCGGGTGAATATGAAGTGGTTCTAGTGGCGCGCAGCGATGGCGTAATGAATGCTGATATTCGCCCCTTGGTGCGCTTGTCTTTGCAAGTGATCGTGGAAAGCAACGGGAAGCGCGAGCAAGGCTCTGCGGGCGGTGGCGGACGTTTTGATTATGCTTATTTCAGCGATGAAGTGCTGCGCGATTACGCTGCCAAAGCGGTACACCAAGCCGTCATCAATCTGGATGCCAGACCTGCGCCAGCAGGAAATATGACTGTGGTATTAGGCTCTGGCTGGCCCGGTATTTTGCTGCACGAAGCGATTGGTCACGGCTTGGAAGGCGACTTTAATCGTAAAGGAAGCTCTACTTTCTCTGGTCGCATCGGCGAGCGTGTGGCCGCGCCCGGTGTGACCGTGGTGGATGACGGTACGATAGTGAATCGGCGCGGTTCGCTGCAAATGGATGACGAAGGCAACCCCACGCAACGCACGGTGCTGATTGAAGACGGCATACTCAAAGGCTATTTGCAGGACACGCTGAATGCGCGCCTGATGGGTGTGGCAGTTACCGGCAACGGTAGGCGCGAATCTTTCGCTCATCTGCCCATGCCACGCATGACCAACACCACCATGTTGAACGGTAATCAAAACCCGCAAGAAATTATTGCTTCAGTCAAACATGGTTTGTATGCGGTGAATTTCGGCGGCGGACAGGTGGACATTACCAACGGAAAATTCGTATTCTCCACCGCTGAAGCGTACATGATCGAAGATGGGAAAATCACCTACCCGGTAAAGGGTGCGACGCTGATCGGCAACGGCCCGGAAGCACTGACGCGAGTATCCATGATAGGCAATGACATGGCGCTCGACCCCGGAGTGGGCACCTGCGGCAAAGAAGGCCAGAGTGTACCGGTTGGGGTAGGGCAACCGACGGTGCGGATAGATGGGCTGACGGTGGGCGGAACGGCCTGATGATTTGTATTGATGGTCGCTTGCAAGCAGCTTGGTGACATTTGGGGGAAGTTAGATGTTGTCAGAGTTTCAGATTCATCTCATTAACCGCGACCTATCTAATTTGGCACGAACAATATTGTAGGAAAGTGACGATGCACCTTAGAACTTATTGGGCTTGCATAGTGATTGTACTTGCACCTCTAGCCGCGTGTTCTTCTAGTCATAATTTTAAAACAGATGGGCATAGCATGTTTGGAGGTGGATTTGCAGACGAGGAGATTCAACCTGGGCTTCACGAGATGACTGCAACTGGGAATTTTGCGCCTTGGCCTAGTTTTGGCGCGGCTGCTGGCACATGGAAAACCCGCGCAGATCAACTCTGCGGTAAGGGTGCTCACCTGGAAATTGTTATGAATCGAGATGCTGTGTATCGCGCCGAGGTCAGTACATACACGGGGCTAGGGAAAGTTATTTCACTGCCTAAGTTCAATGCAACCATGAGTGGCTATGTTCTTTGTAACTCGTCTAGCATGACGCGCTCTGATGCGATTAAATATTTGGAAGAATTGCCCGTAATTCGGGCAAAAGAATTTGCATTGAACCAAAAAGTGGAGCTTGACCTGCTTGGTGGCGGGAATTGTGCAAGCAATAATGACGATGATTCAGCGGAAACATATTATCGTCGCGGTAAAATTCTTATGGAGCTAAATGACTATAAGTCTGCGATGTTGTGTTTTTTGCAATCGCAAGAAAGAGAGAGCAACACGAATGTCTATCGTGAATCTTGCTCCTCAATAGGCATGATGTATGAATTGGGATGGGGTATTGATAAAGACATTCCAACCGCGAAGGCTTGGTACAAAAAAGCTGGGCTGTGAATGAACCTGCTACAGCCATTTAAAATATGCTCGTAGTTCGGATATGGTGTAGTGAGATGGGGGGCTGTTAAACCCAGATTGTCTATTTTTAGGAATGCTGCATCACAAAATCAATTGCTTGTAGGTCGGGTTTTAACCCGACATGTCGGGCTGAAGCCCGACCTACAACCGAAGAGACAAGGTTAAATTACTGCACCCGCTCCATATCCGGCGACACAATTGTAATCGTTACCCGCCGGTTTTTGGAGCGATGTTCCGGGCTGTCATTCGGCAACAGCGGTTGATTGGAAGCCAAGCCCACTACTGCTAAGCGTTTCGCCTGCACGCCGTTCTCAATCAGCTTCCTGACTACGCTGCTGGCGCGTGCCGAAGATAGCTCCCAGTTAGAAGGAAATAGTGTGGTGGTGATAGGGACATCATCAGTATGTCCCTCCACTTCAATCGGCAAGTCTTCTTTGCTCAACACTGAGGATACTTGGCGCAACACGGCCAGTGAACTGGGTTGCAATGTTGCTTCGCCTGTTTTAAATAAGGAGCTGGCGCTAATATCAAGTACCACTCCGCGTCTGGTTTGATTGATACTGACCAAATGTTGCTCTATCAGCGGCGACATCACCTGCTTCAATCCGTCGGCTATGCTTTTCATATGATCTTGTATCTTGCGCTGCTGTTCACCCAAACGTGCCGTACGCCTGTCAACCAAGGCTTTTAAAATCTGATCCTGCTGGTTAGTCACATAAGGCGTGGAGGCAACGATGGGTTGGCTAGTAAAAGCGAGGCTTAGGGAGTTGGTGAATGTTTTATACTTACCTTCATTCACCGATGAAATGGAATACATCACCACAAAAAAGGCAAACAACAGGGTGATGAAGTCGGCATAAGAAATCAGCCAACGATCATGTTGGTCATGCTCGATACGTTTGCTGCGGCGAGCCATGTTATTCGATGTAACCCTGTAACTTGAGCTCAGTGAGCCGGGGGTTGTCGCCGTTGGCGATTCCCGTGAGGCCGTCCACCATCATCTCGTATATATCCCCTTGGCGCATGATAATGGCTTTCAATTTGTTGGCTATTGGCAGAAATAACAAGTTGGCGAATGCAACCCCGTAAATTGTCGAGACAAATGCTACGGCAATGCCCGCTCCCAATTTGCTGGGTTCAGCAAGGTTCTGCATGACATGCATGAGCCCCAACACCGCACCGATAATGCCGATAGTGGGAGAATATCCAGCTGCGGCTTCCCAAACGCGCGCTGACTGCCAACGCAACTGTTGCAACCTATGTATATCTACGTCCAATACTGCGCGAATATTTTCAGCGTTATTTCCATCTACCAAAAGCTGCAAACCTTTTTTCAAGAACGGATCGTTGACGGTGAAAATTCGCCCCTCCAACGCCAACATTCCTTCCTTGCGCGCCAAGGTGCCCCAGCCGGACAATTGCCTGAGCAACGCACGTTCATTCAATTTTGGTTCGACAAATGCCCATTTCCCCATCTTGATCGCAGAAATAAATACCTTGCTTGGACACTGCACCATCACCGCACCGAGCGTGCCTCCAAACACGATCAAAAATGCCGCACCCTGAAACAGAATGGAAAGATCACTCCCCTCCAATATCTGCCCGGTCAAGATGCCTAGCAGACCAATCATCAGACCTAATAGTGTGAGTTTATCCATGACAGAGTCTTTAGATATGGAGTTTGAAGTTTTAGAAATGTCCTTTAATTCGGCTGCGTAACCTAGCCACTGCCTGGCTGTGCAGCTGCGAAATGCGCGACTCACTCACTCCCATCACCTCGCCGATTTCGCGCAAATTCATCTCTTGTTCATAAATCATACCCATCAGCATTCGCTCCCGCTCAGGAAGGCCGTCTATCGCTATTATCAACTCTGCCTTAAAGCGCTCATCCTGCAATAAGGTCAAAGGATCGGAATCGCTGCTAAATTCAAACCGCTCAAAAAAGTCTTCGTCATCTTCACCATGAAAGTCTTCGTAATAAATTAATTGCGCGCCGCGTGCCTCTTGCAACATTTGTTGGTAAGTGACAAGAGATACTTCTAGGTCTTTGGCAATTTCAGTCTCATTCGGCGCTCTGCCGAGCTTCTGTTGCAAGCGGCTGATCGTCCCTTCAATGCGCCGCATATTGCGGCGCAAGCTGCGCGGCAACCAATCTGCTGCGCGCAGTTCATCCAGCATTGCACCTCTAATGCGTTGAGTCGAATACGTTTCAAACTGTGCCCCATGAAACTCATCAAAGCGGCTTGCAGCATCCAGCAATCCCATCATGCCAGCCTGAATCAAATCGTCAATTTGTACGCTATACGGCAGCCTAGTCATCAGCTGATGCGCGATGCGCTTCACCAAATGGGCATAGTCCCGCAGGCACTGCTCCTTGCCGTTTAATTCGTATGCGCTATACATTTTTTCAATTTACAAGGAATGATATTTCTCCGATGTGCTGTCTTATTTTATTTTCCCTGCATAATTTCTGAGCTAAGCCAAAATAAGATTTGGCCGAAACTGCTGCCGGGAAAAATTCCACCACTGATCTTCCTGATTTTGTCGCTCGCTTAAGCCTGTCATCAACCGGCACGCAACCAAAATATCCCAGTCGCGTGGTAAGGTTGTGACGTGCTACTTTTGCCATGTTGCCAAACACCGCCATTGCTGCCTGCTCATCGCTGACCTTATTCATCATAATTTCAAAATGCAAACTCACATTTTCCAATGACAAGCGTTTAATCAAGGCATAACTTTCAGTAATGCCACTTGCCGTCGCATCCGCGACGACTAACAATACTGCCTTGCTTGCCAGATTGGCTGAAATAGAAATCTGCCCGATCAAACCCTCAATTCGGCCATGAGCATTCTGTCCAGATTTCATAAAATGGAGCGGAGTGGGCGTTGCGGCATCTATTAACAACACATCCATACCGTCGCTTACTTCTATCAGCGTTTCATGCAGCCGTTGTTGCTCATTCTGATTGAGCCTTGAGAATTTACTCATTACTCGAGCCGCACATTGCATGGAAAATCCGTGGGTAGTGAGCGTTGCCTCGCTCAACGTACATCTCCCCTGCACCACATCCAGCAAATCATACTGAGCGGGCAAACCGTGGCCTTGGAGACGATCACTTGAGCCACCATTTTCATCCAGTACCATTACTTTTTTTCCGAGCTGCGCCAATGCCGCTGCAAGATTGATGGTTGCGCTGGTACATCCCACACCGGGCTTGCCCGCTACCACCATAATAATCTTGGCCTGATTAGATTCGGTTGAGTACGATGCAGGCAGTCTCGCATCGAAATGATGTACCTCACCGAGCCGTGCCAGCAAACGGCGCAAACCTTCGGCTTGATCAACTTTGCTGTTAGGTCGCATAGGATATTGACTCATTTGAAGTGCCCGCCATAAATACCGGAAATTCCATTTCATTCAAAGTGTGCAAATTTTTTTCTTCGACCGGCTCAAATGTGCGATGCAGCAGATAATCTAGATCAACAGGATGCAAATCTTCTGGCACACCTTGACCATTAGCCATGTAATGCAACACTAGTCGATGACGTATCACCACATCCAGAACCGCACCTAAATTAACTGCCTCATCCAGCTTGGTGACGATACATCCAATCACACTCTGGCTGCAGTACATGCTCACCATGTCATCCAAAGTGCCGGCAGCGCAGGTGGCATTCAGCAACAGCAAACGATCCACACCCACTGCATCGAACATTTCATTCTGGTCGCCCACGCGCTCATCGCGCTGACCCATGCCAACCGTATCAACCAGCACCAGATGTTTGTGTTTCAATGCGGAAAGAGTCAAGCGCAGATCAGCCGTATCTTTCACTGCATGAACCGCCACACCCAGTATCTTGCCGTAAATTTTAAGCTGCTCGTAAGCGCCTATGCGGTAGCTGTCTGTCGTTAACAACGCCACTTTATTCGCGCCATAGCGCACCACCGCACGCGCGGCCAGCTTGGCTGCAGTAGTAGTCTTGCCCACCCCAGTTGGCCCGATCAACGCATACACACCGCCTTTTGCAACAATCCCATCCTCTTCATCTGCTACCTGCAAATTGTGTTTTAACACCTGCTTGATCCACGACTCTCCATCGGCATGGCCAGCGGGTATTTTCCCCAGTAACTGACGGATTAAGGGTGCGCTAAAACCCGCATTCAACATCTTGCACAACAGGCTGGCACGCTCTGGTTCACGCTGCATGCCGTTCCAGGAGAGTGTAGAGAATTGCTGCTTCAGCATGCTTTGCATGGATTTTATTTCAGCAAGAATGTTGCCATGTTCGGGTGCATATTGTTTAGTTTCTGCTTCTGCTGGAAATACAGGTTTGTCTATCCCCTCTCGTTTTGGTAATTCTCGGCCTGGCAATCCCCGGTTTGAAAGTCCAGTGGCCACGCTATCCGTCAACTGCTCCATCGTTTCGTTGGATAAGGCGATAATTTCTACCTCGCCGTCATTCACATTTCGATTGGATAGAATGACCGCCTCATCACCCAGTTCATTGCGAATATCTTGCAATGCCTGACGAACTGTTGGAGCAATAAATTTTCTGATTTTCATGTCTTACCTCCCACCATTGCGGTTACCCGGATAGTCTTGAAATCCGGTACTTCGTCATGTGAAATTACCCTGATGCCCGGTATTGCTCGTTTCACAAACCTTGCTAATAAATCGCGTAATTGTGTCGGCACCAGCATCACCGTAGGCAAGCCCATTTTTTCCTGCGCCTCCACTGCAGCGCGGGTTTCGCGCAGCACGGTATCCGCCAATCCCGGCTCGATGCCAACACCGTTCTGGCTGGATTGCATGGCCTGAATCAGAATGTATTCCAACTCCTTGTCCATGCCGATTACTTGTAATTCTTGAGCTGCTTGATAGAACTGCTGCACAATGGCAGGCCCCAAAGCAACACGCACCAGCGTAGTAAGGTGATAAGCATCCTGAGTGCGTGGTGCATTTTCCGCCAGCGTTTCTACGATGGTACGCATGTCACGAATGTGCATGCCTTCGTCCAATAAATTATGTAAAACTTTTTGTACCGTTCCTAGCGGCAGCGTCTTGGGCACTAAATCTTCGATCAATTTAGGTGCCAATTTTCCTAAATGATCCAGTAGCTGCTGCACCTCTTGCCGCCCAAGCAACTCCGCCGAGCGTGTGCTGAGCAAATGGCTCAGATGAGTTGCTACCACAGTGCCGGGATCAACCACGGTATAACCCATCGCTTGCGCCTGATCGCGTGCGCCTGCTTCTATCCATACCGCAGGCAAACCGAAAGCCGGGTCGCGGGTCTGCGTTCCGGCCAAATCGCCTGTTACATTGCCAGGGTTAATAGCGAGCAGAAGATGCGGGAAAGCTTCACCACTGCCCACATCTACCCCCTTGAGGGTAATGCGATAGCCGTTAGGCCGCAGATCCAGGTTGTCGCGTATGTGTACCGCTGGCGGCAGAAAACCAATATCTTGAGTAAATTTTTTGCGTATGCCTTTTATGCGGCGCAACAAATCACCATCCTGCGCCTTATCTACCAGCGAAATTAAGCGATAGCCCACCTCCAACCCCAGCACATCTACTTGCGACACATCTTCCCAACTGGCTTCATTCGCTTCCACTATAACCGGTGTGGTCGCTACAACACTGTCCTCTGAATCTTTCCTACTCTCTTCTGTGCGCACCAAATAATAAGCCAACCAGCCCAGCCCGCCCGCTAACAATAAGAAGGCAAAGTGCGGCATGCCCGGAATCAAACCCATCGTGCCAATAATTACCGCCGTTAATATGATGACTTGCGGCTGCTTGAATAATTGAGTGGTCAGTTGTTGCCCGATGTTTTGTTCGCTGGATACGCGGCTCACCACCAAACCGGCTGCGGTTGAAATGATCAATGCTGGAATTTGCGCCACCAAGCCATCACCGATGGCGAGCAAGGTATAAGTTTTGGATGCCATAGCAATGTCGAGATCATGTTGCAACACGCCGATAATCAAACCACCCACGATGGTCACCATCAAAATGATGATGCCTGCCACCGCATCGCCGCGCACGAATTTACTCGCACCATCCATGGCACCGTAAAAATCTGCTTCCTGCGTAATTTCTCCCCGGCGCTTGCGCGCCTCGTCTTCGCCTATCAGCCCTGCATTTAAATCAGCATCCACTGCCATTTGTTTGCCGGGCATGGCATCCAGAG
>JAYUTK010000020.1:0-26588 GCA_043755195.1 Gallionellaceae bacterium | reverse complement strand
GAAGAGGGCAACCAGTATCCACGAGACCCAGCGCATCTATATCAGGTGTCCATCAAAGGCAGAGCCTATGCCAGTTGGTAGTAAGCGTCGCGCCCGGGGTAGGACGCGCTGTCGCCCAGGTCTTCTTCGATGCGCAGCAATTGATTATATTTCGCCATGCGGTCGGAACGCGACATCGAGCCGGTCTTGATTTGCAGGACATTGGTGGCAACGGCGAGGTCGGCAATCAAGGTGTCTTCGGTCTCGCCCGAACGGTGCGAGATAACGGCGGTGTAACCCGCACGCTTGGCCATTTCGATGGCGGCGAAGGTTTCGGTCAGCGTGCCGATCTGGTTGATTTTGATCAGGACGGAATTGGCCAACCCCTGGCGTATGCCCTCGCGCAGTATCTTGGTGTTGGTCACGAACACGTCGTCGCCGACCAGTTGCACATTCTTGCCCAAGCGCTGGGTGAGCAGCTTCCAGCCGGCCCAGTCGTGCTCGCTCATGCCGTCCTCGATGCTGATCAGCGGATATTTATCTACCCAGTTGGCGAGGTAATCCACCAATTGCGCGGAGGTCAATTTCAATCCTTCCGATTCCAGATGATACAGGCCATCCTTGTAGAATTCCGAGCTGGCGCAATCCACGCCGATCGCCACGTCCTCACCCGGCACATAACCCGCCGCCTCGATGCCTTCCACAATCAGTTGCAGCGCAGCTTCGTTGCTCGGCAGGTTGGGCGCGAAACCGCCTTCGTCGCCGACCGTGGTGGGCATACCCTTGTCATTTATCAATTTTTTCAGCGCATGGAATACTTCCGCACCGCAGCGCAACGCTTCGCGGAAGCTGGCCGCACCAACCGGAATAATCATGAATTCCTGCATGTCTATATTATTGTTGGCGTGCGCACCGCCGTTGATGATGTTCATCATCGGCACCGGCATTTCCATGCGCGCCGCACCGCCCAGATAACGGTACAACGGCAGGCCGGATTCTTCCGCAGCGGCCTTGGCTACCGCCATGGATACCGCCAGGATGGCGTTTGCGCCGAGGCGGGATTTATTTTCCGTGCCGTCCAGGTCTATCATGGTCTGATCAATGAAACTTTGCTCTGCGGCATCCAGGCCGATGATGGCTTCGGCGATTTCGGTGTTGACGTTCTCCACCGCTTTCAATACACCTTTGCCGAGGTAACGCTGCTGGTCGCCATCGCGCAACTCGATGGCTTCCTTTTCCCCGGTGGAGGCGCCGGACGGCACCGCCGCACGGCCCATTACGCCGGACTCCAACAATACATCCGCCTCGACCGTGGGATTGCCACGGGAATCTAAAATCTCACGCGCTATTACATCAACTATTGCACTCATCTCTATTCCTTAACTTTCATTAAATATTACGCAAATCTACATTTTCTTCTATCAACCCTTGCTGCTTAACTGTTTCATCCAAAACTTTAAGTGTATGCAGCAGCGCCTTCAGATGCCCCAGCGGAAAAGCGTTTGGGCCGTCAGACATGGCCTTGGCCGGATTGGGATGGGTTTCCATAAACAAACCAGACACGCCCACCGCCACCGCCGCCCGCGCCAGCACCGGCACAAACTCGCGTTGCCCGCCACTGACCGTCCCTTGCCCGCCAGGCAACTGCACCGAATGCGTGGCATCGAATACCACCGGACAGCCGGTATTACGCATCACCGCCAGTGAGCGCATATCCGAAACTAAATTGTTGTAACCGAATGATGCACCGCGCTCACACACCATGATGTTGTCCGCACCGCTTGCTTCGCGCGCTTTTTCCACTACGTTTTTCATGTCCCACGGCGACAGGAACTGTCCTTTTTTGATATTGACCGACTTGCCGCAGCGCGCCACAGCGTGAATAAAATCAGTCTGACGGCACAAAAAAGCGGGGGTTTGCAACACATCCACCACGGCTGCGACGGGTGCAATTTCCTCGATGCTATGGACATCGGTCAGCACCGGCACACCGATCTGTTTTTTCACTTCGGCCAATATGCGCAAGCCTTCATCCATGCCAAAACCGCGAAACGATTTGCCGGAGCTTCGATTGGCCTTGTCATAGGAAGATTTATAGATGAACGGTATATTCAGCGCCAAACAAATTTCCTTGATCTGCCCGGCAGTATCCAAGGCCATTTGCTCAGACTCGATCACACACGGTCCGGCAATCAAAAAAATGGGTTGATTCAGGCCGACGTTAAATCCACATAATTTCATACTGAAACTTTCTGTTGTGCATGTTTGGCTAAACGGCTCTGCACCACCGCCTCCACATACGATTTAAAGAGCGGATGCCCGTCACGCGGAGTCGAAGTAAATTCCGGGTGGAACTGTACCCCGACAAACCACGGGTGCATGGTTTGCGGTAATTCCATTATTTCCGGCAAGTCCTCAGCAGGAGTGCGGGCTGCGATCACCAGCCCGGATTTTTCCAGTGCGGGAACATAAAAATTATTGACTTCATAACGATGACGATGGCGCTCGTTCACTTCTGCACCATAGATGCGCGCCGCCAGCGTGCCCGATTTAATCGGGCAACGCTGTGAACCCAAGCGCATAGTACCGCCCAGATCAGAATCCGCGCTGCGTGTCTCAACCTTACCTTCACGGTTACGCCACTCGGTGATAAGTGCTACCACCGGATGCTCTGTTTCCAGATTGAACTCAGTGCTATTCGCATCTTTCATTCCGGCCATATGCCGCGCATATTCAATCACCGCGAGCTGCATCCCTAGACAAATTCCCAGATAAGGCAATTTGTTCTCCCGCGCATAGCGTATCGCGGCAATCTTGCCCTCCGTGCCGCGCTTGCCAAAACCACCCGGCACCAGCACCGCATCAAGGTTTTTCAGGCCGTGGATGCCGCTGCTTTCGATTGCTTCCGAATCTATATATTCGATATTGACCCGCGTCGAAGTGTGTATGCCGGCATGGCGCAAGGCTTCTATCAGGGACTTGTAGGATTCGGTCAGATCAACATATTTTCCCACCATGCCGATGGTGATTTCGTGCTGCGGTGTTTTCAATGCGTTGACCAATGTATTCCATACCGATAAATCGGCGGGTGGAATATGCAAATCGAGTTGCTCGCAGACAATACGATCCAAGCCCTGCTCATGCAGCATTTGCGGCACTCTGTAAATGGTGTCCACATCCCACATGGAAATAACCGCTTCCTCGCGCACATTGGCAAAAAGCGAAATTTTGCCGCGCTCATCATCAGGGATAGGACGGTCTGCACGGCACAGCAATGCAGTGGGGAAAATACCAATCTCGCGCAGCTTCTGCACACTGTGTTGGGTCGGCTTGGTTTTTAGTTCACCCGCGCTGGCAATATAAGGAACGAGTGTCAGATGAACGTAAGCCGTTTCATTCCGACCCCGGCGCAAACCCATCTGACGCGCCGCCTCCAGAAAAGGCAACGATTCAATATCGCCCACTGTGCCGCCAATTTCAACGATGGCTACATCGGCTTTGCCTTCATAGGAAGCAGCCGCGCCACGCTCGATGAAAGCCTGAATTTCGTTAGTGATATGTGGAATAACCTGCACCGTCTTGCCCAGATATTCACCGCGCCGTTCCTTGCGGATCACACTGTCGTAAATCTGCCCGGTGGTGAAATTGTTGGCCTTACGCATCTTGGCCGAAACAAAACGCTCGTAATGCCCCAGATCCAGATCCGTTTCCGCACCGTCTTCCGTCACGAACACCTCACCGTGCTGGAAAGGGCTCATGGTGCCGGGATCAACGTTGATATAAGGATCGAGCTTGAGTAGTGTGACCTTGAGGCCGCGCGATTCGAGAATCGCGGCGAGAGAGGCGGCGGCGATTCCCTTGCCTATAGAAGACACCACGCCGCCGGTAATGAAGATGTATTTAATCATGGGTCGGCATGATACCGTAAATTACCCTTCCTCTCAAAAATTGCTCTTTGAATTCAGGGCAGATGCAGGCATCAGCAGTTGGCTCTCTATGAAACAAAGTTTTTCAGCACCAATCCTGTCACGGCACAGGCCACATTGACTTGAATGACATTGCGTTTGTAGCGAAGCAATGCAACCGCCGCATGTGAATGCCAGCGACATTAAAATTCGCCACACACGCCGAGATAATCCCTGAGCGGCGACGGGTTACGAAAACACATACAAAATCCAACCTCATTTCCCCCGCCCGTGGTAACCCCCTATTGCAAATAGTTTATTTGACAGCAAACAAACCACATCCTAATATCTCCTTGCTTCTAAGCATATCGCTTAGAGGTTTAATCCATAATTTCAAAAGGAGAGGTGCGAAATATGAAAATAACAAAAAAACGTAACTTGATTTTCTTTGCTCCATTATTTGCTCTAGGAATGGTATGCGCGCAATCAGCTTGGTCGGAACAGTACAATCCACCCGTTGCTATTGCAACCGCTACTTGCTTAGCCGGCTCTAGTGGTTATGGTAATGCACGCTTTGTTGTATTTCCGAATTGGGTTATTCCAAACTACAGGTTAACCATTTGGTGTAATGCTGGTGGCGTCGGACAACGGATACATTTTCTCCCCGCAACAACACCGCCAACAGTAGCTAACTTATTCGCTGGATGGATTGGGGGGGGCAGCGCTACCGGCATTGGATGGCCACCTAGCTCTGTGTACAACAATCAGTACTATGCTTACGATATTGATAGTGACGGGGACTTAGATATATTTCGACTTGTGGAAGTCTCCGCTAATAGATGGACAGTTTTTTTAAGCAAAATGCTATAAGTTTGTGCTAGATGTGTGGATATGCGCAGCTTCCACCGCGCATGTCCACCAGCCAGAGAATGTAATAGGTCTCGCGGATTTAACCTACCACCCCTCCAAACAATAGTACAACACCCTAAAAGTGCTCATTTAAATTCAATGCGGATGCAGGCAACAGCAGTTGGCTCTTACGAAACAAAAATCTTCAGCACAAGTCCCGCCACAGCACAAGCCGCAATGACTTGAATAACATTGCGCTTGTAGCGAAACAATGCAACCGCAGCGGCCAGCGCTATCACTGCCGACATCCAATCAAACGATCCGGAAAAACCGTTCGGCCACAATACGTGGTAACCAAAGAACAGCGCCAGGTTGAGGATCACCCCCACTACCGCTGCGGTGATTGCAGTTAAGGGTGCGGTGAATTTTAGGTCACCGTGAGTGGCTTCTACCAGCGGGCCACCGGCCAAAATAAAAATGAAGGACGGCAGGAAGGTAAACCAGGTGACCAGTGTGGCGGCAACGGCACCAGCCAGCAACAACATGTCTGGCCCGAATAGCGCCCGCACTTCCGCGCTCATATACCCGCCCACAAAACCAACAAACGCCACCACCATAATCAACGGCCCCGGCGTGGTCTCACCGAGTGCCAGCCCGTCTATCATCTGCGTGGGCGTCAGCCAGCCATAGTGCCCGACTGCGCCTTGATAGACATATGGCAACACCGCATAAGCGCCGCCAAAAGTCAGCAGCGCAGCCTTGGTGAAAAACCAGCCCATCTGCGTCAGCGTGTGATTCCATCCGTAGATTGCGGTCAGCAGCGCCATCGGAATCAACCACAGCATACCGCCGATTGCTGCAATACGAATCAGTCCAGACCAACGAAACCGCGCATGGTCTGGAGTGGGCGTGTGATCGTCTATCAACGCCGCACCGAAAAATTTTTGTGCCTTGCCGTGCCCACCCCCTGCCGTGAATTTATCGGGAGCGATCCGACCGCCGCAGTAGCCAACTAAAGCCGCGCCAGCAACGATGAACGGAAACGGTATGTTTAATGCAAAGATGGCTACAAAAGCAGCAGTGGCAATGGCCCATAACACATTATTTTTCAGCGCACGCGACCCAATGCGATGAGCTGCTTGCACTACGATGGCGGTCACCGCGGGTTTAATACCGTAGAACAAACCGGCCACTAATGGCAGGTCACCAAAAGCGATATAAATCCACGATAAAAAAATCAGAATAAACAGCGAGGGCAAAACAAATAGTGTGCCCGCGACAATGCCACCCCAGGTGCGGTGCATCAGCCAGCCGATATAAATGGCGAGTTGTTGTGCTTCCGGGCCGGGAAGAACCATGCAGTAATTCAGCGCGTGTAAAAAACGCCGCTCGGAAATCCAGCGTTTTTTCTCGACCAAGTCATGGTGCATGATGGCAATTTGCCCAGCCGGGCCACCAAAGCTGATGAAGCCCAGCTTCAGCCAATACCAGAAAGCCTCGGTAAATGTTACCGGTGCGGGGGCTTGAGTGTTGTCAGAAAGTTGTTCCATACTCTGCCCCACTGAGTGAAATGAGCACTATCGAAATAACGCTAAGCTATCATCCCCGCTGCAACTGTATTATTCGTCGCCTCGTCTATCACGATGAAGCTGCCGCTGGCGCGATTTTTTTGATAGCTGTCGAAGGCCAATGGTTGTTGCACTTTTAACGCGACACGTGCGATGTCGTTCATGTTGAGCGTGCTCGCGGCATGATGAGCCAGTGTGTTCACATCCACGCGGTAGGCCAAGCGCGAAAACACGCATTTCACCACGCGCGTGGTGTGCTTGATAATATATTTTCGGTTTAAGTCCAGCGGCGATTCCGACAGCCAGCACAGCATGGCTTCAAATTCTTTAGCGACTTGTGGCTGAGCATCTTTTTTGACGAACATGTCTCCACGCGAAATATCAATCTCATCCGCCAGCGTTAAGGTGACTGATTGCGCTGCGTAAGCGTGCTGCACATTGCCGTCGTAAGTGACTATCTCTTTTATCCGGGTGGTACGACCAGAGGGCAGGATAGTAATTTCATCGCCTGTCGCGACTGCGCCCGATTCGATGCGCCCCATGTAGCCGCGAAAATCGTGGTATTCCTGCGATTGCGGGCGGCACACCCATTGCACTGGATAGCGAAAATCCGTGGTATTCAGATCATAGTCTATCGCGACATTTTCCAGCAGCTCCAGCAAAGCGCTGCCCTTGTACCAATTCAAGTTCTCGCCGCGCTCCACCACCATGTCGCCATCCAATGCCGACATGGGAATGAAGGTAATCTCATGCAGGTCGAGCTGCGCGGCGAAGGCGCGATACTCTGCACAAATGGCGTTGAAGGCATCTTGCGAGTATTCCACCATATCCATTTTATTAACGGCCAGCACAATGTGCGGCACACCCACCAGACTAGCCAGATAAGTATGGCGACGTGTCTGCACCAGCACACCCTTGCGCGCATCAACCAGGATGACTACCAGATTCGCGGTGCTGGCAGCCGTGACCATGTTGCGCGTGTATTGCTCGTGCCCCGGAGTATCGCCGATGATAAATTTTCGTTTGGGCGTGGCGAAATAGCGATAAGCCACATCTATGGTGATGCCCTGTTCGCGCTCGGCTTGCAAGCCATCGGTAAGCAAAGAGAGATCCACTGCAACCATGCCGCGTTTTTCGCTGGTTTTGGAGATGGCCGAGAATTGGTCCTCGAAGATGGATTTGGAATCGTGCAGCAAGCGGCCAATCAAAGTGCTCTTGCCGTCATCTACACTGCCAGCGGTGATGAAACGGAGTAGTTGTGTGGTGTTGTTCATAATTAATTTATATTGATATTAAATTTACTCTGCACCGTTCGTGCTGAGCTTGTCGAAGCATGAATGTTCACCCTTCGACAAGCTCAGGGCGAACGGTTTTTAGTTAAATCAAAAATATCCTTCTTTTTTACGCAATTCCATCGAAGCATCCGAAGTCTGATCGTCCATGCGGGTCGCGCCGCGTTCGGTGATGCGGGTAGTGGCTGTCTCTTCTATGATCTCGTCCACATTGCTTGCCGTGGATTCCACTGGCGCGGTACAGGTCATATCGCCCACGGTACGGAAGCGCACCGAAACAACTTCCACTTTCTCGCCCGGTTTGGCTTGTACCAGATGCGATACTGGAATGACCGAGTTGCCACGGCGAATCACTTCGCGTTCATGGGCATAATAAATCGGCGGGATATACAATTTTTCGCGGCCTATGTATTGCCAGATATCCATCTCGGTCCAGTTGCTGATCGGGAACACGCGGATGTTCTCGCCGTTGTGGACACGGGTGTTGTAGATGTCCCACAATTCGGGACGCTGATTTTTTGGATCCCATTGGCCAAACTCGTCTCGGAAAGAAAAGATGCGCTCCTTGGCGCGTGCCTTTTCCTCATCACGGCGCGCACCGCCCATGCAGGCATCAAAACCAAATTCAGCAATCGTTTCCAACAGCGTGACCGACTGAAAAGGATTACGCGGCTTATCCGGATCTTTAATGACAATGCTGCCGCGCTTGATGGAATCTTCCAGCGAACGCACGATCAGCCGCTCGCCCAAATCCGCAGCCAGTTTGTCGCGGCAGGCAATCACTTCTGGAAAGTTATGCTCGGTGTCTATATGCACCAAAGGGAAGGGAAACTTGGCCGGGCGAAAGGCTTTTTCTGCCAATCGCAACATGACAATAGAATCCTTGCCGCCAGAAAAAAGCAGCGCCGGATTTTTACATTCTGCGGCGACTTCGCGCATGATGTGGATGGATTCGCTTTCCAGGACATCGAGGTGAGTCAGGGTATGGTTGCTCATGTACTTTTATCTTTCCTTTAGGCTTTAATCTGTCTTCAGAGTTTTACCACCCCGGCACTTCGTGCCACCCCTCCTTATTTAAGGAGGGGAATGCCCCCGCCCGGTGGGGGGAAATTGGTTCTCCCCTCCTTAGCTTTTAAGGAGGGGAGGGAGCGAAGCGGAAGGGGTGGTGATTTTATATCTGCTTCAATAACATGCTCTTCCCCACATGCAACCCACACTCTTTATTCTGTGGGTCTTCCCACCACCACCTGCCGGAGCGTATGTCTTCACCCGGTGTCACGGCACGGGTGCAAGGCGCGCAGCCTATGCTGGGATAAAACTGGTCATGCAGCTTGTTGTAAGGTACGTCGTGCTGCTTGAGATATTCCCATACCTCGGCTGTCGTCCAGTCGCACAAGGGATTAAATTTTTGCATGCCATGCACAGCATCAAAAGAAGTTAGCTCTAGCGCACCTCGCGTGACAGCTTGTTCACGGCGCACACCGGTAAGCCATGCTTTCTTACCGAGCAGTGCTCGCTTGAGTGGTTCGACCTTACGCATGTGGCAACACGCTTTGCGCTTTTCCACGCTGTCATAAAAACCATTGACGCCGTTTTGTGCCACATATTTTTCCACCTGCGTCGCATCCGGGAAGTAAATTTTTAATGGCACTGGGTAACGCGCGCGAACTTCCTGCATTAAGTCGTAGGTTTCCTGCGGCAGGCGGCCAGTATCGAGACTGAACATTTCAATACTGGGTTGATGCTTGGCGATCAAGTCCGTCAACACCATGTCTTCTGCGCCCATGCTGTTGGCGAAGGCAACTGGCGCGTAATCGCGCACGGCTGTATTCAGCAGTGCGATGGCCTGTTCAATTTTTTTCGGATCAAGCATTCGATTTTCCCGTGACCTCACTGCCATCGCGCTGCACGCGACGAAACAAGGGAAATTTCTGATCTACCGAAGTTTGATAGGTTTCAGAAAAATCGCTCAATCCCTTTAGTGCATCCTGTATATCGCGATCTGGGCGCGGCGCAAAAGCGTCGAAACCTACTCGCTGCATGTAAAACATCTGGTCACGCAAGACATCACCAATGGCGCGCAATTCACCGCTATACCCAAGACGAGCGCGCAAATTATAGGCTATGGAATACCCTCTGCCATCGGCAAACTTGGGGAAATCAATGGCGATGACAGCGAATTTTTCGATTTCGCCTTTCAACTCTTCCGGCCGTTCATCACTGGCCAACCACACACCTAGAGGAGCACGACCTTGCAGTGCAGCGCGTTGCGCCAGCCACACCTTGAGTGGAACAATTATTTTCCCGGCAGGAACATTTACAGTCTCCGGCGATTCGCTCTCCTGCAAGCGCAAGAGTGTCCAATCATCATTGACCACCATTTTATTTTTAATGATCTGCATAATCAGAACCTCGGTTGATGGTAAGGCACATCATAACGAGCCGCGATGCTGGCAAAATCATCCGCATCGTTTGCAGCGTCTGAAGCTGCCTCGATCTTGTTCGCATAAACAAACTCTTTAAAGGGTGTGATACCAATGCGGCGCACGGTATCTATAAACAATTCCTGCTCGATACGATCCCGCACATAAACCTGCAACAGCCGATCAATCACTTCGGGAATATGCTCGAAGGTGAATGATGGTCCTATCACTTTTCCGATTGAACTATTGTTGCCCTGCGCGCCGCCGAGTTGCACCTGATACCAGTCTCCCCCGTCCTGCTTGTCGACGCCCATGATGCCAATGTGGCCGACATGATTATGCCCGCAAGAATTCATGCAGCCGGAGATGTTAATTTCAATCTCGCCTATGTCGTGCTGAAAATCAATATTTTCAAAACGCTCAGCCACCATCTTCGACAAAGGAATAGAGCGCGCATTGGCCAAGGTGCAAAAATCAGCACCGGGGCAGCAAATAATGTCGGTCAACAAACCAATGTTGGGCGTGGCCATACCGTTGGCAGCCGCAATCTTCCACAAGGTAATGAGGTCAGATTGTTTAACGTCGGCCAGAACCAAGTTCTGCATATGAGTAATGCGTAGCTCGCCAAAACTAAAGCGGTCGGCCAAGTCGGCGGCGACATCCATTTGTTCGGCGCTGGCATCGCCCGGTGCAATGGCAGTTTTCTTGAGCGACAATACCACGCTGGCATAACCGGGTACTTTGTGCGGTTTAACATTGCGCTGCAACCAATTAGCGAAGGCATTATTTTCGGCTTTTAGCGATGCCACACCAGCATCGATGGCGGACAGCGTTTCATATGCGGGCGCAGTAAAATAAGCCGCGACCCGGTTGATCTCAACCGCAGTCAGTGTGCCCGGCCCATCCTTGATGTCGGCCCAATCTGCTTCCACCTGGCGTTTGAATTCTTCTATCCCCAACGCTTTCACCAGAATTTTGATACGCGCCTTGTAAATGTTGTCGCGGCGGCCATATTGGTTGTATATACGCAAAATGGATTCGCAATAGGTCATCACATGCTGCCACGGCAGGAAATCACAAATTTCGACACCTATCATCGGTGTGCGTCCCAAACCACCACCCACTAATACGCGAAAACCAATTTCGCCTAAAGCATTTTTGGTGACAGCCAAACCAATGTCATGCACGGCAATCGCAGCACGGTCTTCTGTTGCGCCGGTAATAGCAATCTTGAATTTGCGTGGCAAGTACGCAAATTCTGGATGGAAGGTGCTCCATTGGCGCAGAATTTCGGCATAGGGACGCGGATCAATAATCTCGTCGCGCGCCACACCGGCAAATTCATCAGAGGAAATATTGCGTATGCAGTTACCCGAAGTTTGTATGCCGTGCATTTCGACCGAAGCCAGATCGGCCAATATGGCGGGGGTGTCTTCCAGCTTGAGCCAGTTGTACTGAATATTTTGGCGCGTTGTGAAGTGGCCATAGCCGCGATCATATTTGCGCGCGATATGGGCAAACATGCGTAACTGTTTTGCGGACAACAAGCCGTATGGCACGGCCACGCGCAGCATGTAAGCGTGGATTTGCATGTACAAACCGTTTTGCAAACGCAAGGGACGAAATTCAGCCTCGGTCAATTCATCCGACAAGCGACGGCGCACTTGATCGCGATATTGTGCAACCCGCTCGCCCACAATGGTGTGGTCATATTTGTCATAGATATACATTTTTCACCTCCATTTAAAACTTTCTTTACCACAGAGACACAGAGAAAATAACTGATGCCTAAAAAACTTACAGCTTTCACGCAATCAAGTAGTGCTCAATCTTACCTATTCTTTCCAACTCTGTGTCTCTGTGTCTCTGTGGTTAACTGGTTTTTCCAGTTCAATCATCTGTCACAGAATAATGCTTGGACACCGGCAACAACAGCGCTGCCTCCAGCGGAAATTTCGCGCCATATTCCAAGATATGCGCGACATCCGCATCCTCATCATGCCGCAATGCAGCGCCGATGTAGGCATATTGACCCGTTGCTCCCACCACGATTCCGACACGCCCGCCGCAGGTGTTGAACCAGGTTACTTGTTTAGGTTTATTGGATTTATTGGTGCTCATAATTTACCTTGATTTCACGCTTAAAATGATTTGTATAAATTAAAGATACTGACAACTGATATTAGAACTCCAACCATCATCAAGAGAGTGCGCGCATGTAATTTTTTGCACAAATAAGCAGCCAAAGGTGCCGCAAATAATCCACCAAAGACCAGACCTGCCACTATCGGCCAAGGGCCATCGCCAACCAATATTGAAAATGCGATCGCGCTAGCAAACGTCAAAAAGAATTCAGCAAAATTCACCGTCCCTATGGTCGCTCTAGGGTTGTGGCCTGAACCTACTAGTGTTGTCGTTACCACTGGCCCCCACCCTCCGCCACCGACAGAATCAACAAAACCACCAAACAAAGCCAGCTTGGCAACGTGTCTAGGCTCGTGCTTGGCTGCCTGAATTTTGCGGAACACTTTACTAATAATATAAATTCCCATCAGCAACAGGTAAACCGAAATATATGGTTTAAGCAACTTGCCGTCTATGCTCGACAACACCAGTGCCCCCACCACCGCACCGGTAATGCCGGGGATGAGCAGCCTTAAAAATAAATTTTTATTCACGTTGCCAAGTTTCACATGTGAAATACCCGATACCCCCGTGGTAAAGACCTCAGCAATATGTACACTGGCGCTGGCAACAGCTGGGCTTACTCCGGTCGCTAATAAAAAAGAGGTTGACGTGATGCCATATGCCATACCTAAAGCCCCATCAATCACTTGAGCCAGCAAACCCACAGCCACCGCCGACCAAAAGATTTTGCTTTGCAGAGTCTCAGCAATCAGTTGTTCGCCGCCGCTCACGCCATTTTCGGAGAACAATCGCACGGCAAGGTAACCCATAGCCGCAATCAACATAAATACAGCGAGCCACATCGCCATTCTCAAGATGGGATGATCACCCGGGTGTAAAACCGCTTCCTCAATAGGCGGTATGCCAAGCTCAGTATGCTCGGCATTAATCGGGTTATCGCTTAAATCAGGATCACGTAATTTCACGCTTTGCACCTGCATGTAAAATTTCAGATGCGCATTTTAGTGCCACACTGTTATATTTCAAAATACTATTATGTTACGATTATATAACTATTGGATATATAAGGATCATACTCATGAACCTGCAACAACTACGCTATCTGAATGAAGTAGCCAAGCACGGATTAAATATGTCGGACGCGGCACAAGCGCTCTACACCTCACAACCCGGCATTAGCAAGCAAATAAAGCTGTTGGAGAATGAACTCGGCATAGAGATTTTTGTGCGCAACGGAAAACGCATCACCGCCATCACCGAACCCGGGAAAGCGGCTCTGGCGCTGGCTCAACGTATGTTACTCGACGCGGACAATCTCAAACAAGTCAGCGCAGAGTTTCACTCGCAGGACAGCGGCTTGCTTACTGTTGCCACCACCCACACTCAAGCGCGATACGCCTTGCCCCAAGTAGTCAAGCAATTCATCAAACGCTATCCCAAAGTAAAACTTAATCTGCATCAGGGTAATCCGACACAAATCGCACAACAGGTGCTCAGTGGTGAAGCCGACATCGCCATCGCTACGGAAAGCCTGACACTGTATGACGACCTCATCACCCTGCCTTGCTATGAATGGAATCATTGCGTCATTACTCCTCTGCGTCACCCTTTGCTGCAAGAAAAAAAGCTGACACTGGCGAAAATTGCTCAATATCCCATCATCACTTACGACTTCGCCTTCAGCGGGCGGGGCAAGATCAACGCTGCGTTTGAAGCAGCCAATATACAACCCAACATCGCGCTCACCGCCATAGACGCGGATGTTATTAAAACTTATGTGGAATTGGGTTTAGGCATCGGCATACTGGCGAAAATTGCCTTCATCCCCGAACGTGACAAGCATTTACGCATGATGGACGCAGGGCATTTGTTCAAGCCCAGCACCACGCGCATCGCCCTGCTCAAAAACAAATATATGCGCGGCTACACCTACGATTTTATCGAGCTCTTTGCCCCTCACCTGACCCGTGGGGCGGTTGAAAAGGCAATGACCGAACGACCGCACAAAGCGAGTATCATATCGGCATGAAAAATTGCCTGCTCCTTACGTTTTTAATATGGCCGATATTTGTAATGTGGCCGACTGGGGGTCTTGCCGACGAACTGCCCGATATGGGGGATGCGTCGCAAGGCGCTTTGTCGCCTCAACAAGAGCGTCAAATCGGCGAGCAGAGCATGCTTCAAATCCGCGCCGACAATAGTTATCTGGACGATACCGAAGTCTATGCTTATCTCAATCAACTCGGCTATCAACTGGTGGCCAACAGCAACGATCCGGCACAGGAATTCGAATTTTTCGCCCTCAATGACAACACCATCAACGCCTTCGCGCTGCCCGGTGGTTTCATTGGTGTCAACACCGGCCTGATACTCACAGCAGAGAGTGAATCCGAATTGGCCTCGGTACTCAGCCACGAAATTGCCCACGTTACGCAACATCACTTGGCGCGCATGGTGGCCGGACAGAAATTTGACTCAGTGGGTGCCATGGCCGCCATTGCGGTAGCGATTCTGGCGGCGCGCAGCAACCCGGATGCGGCGCAAGTTGCCCTGATCGGTGCACAAGCTGGCTCTATACAACGACAATTAAACTTTACCCGCACGCATGAGCTGGAAGCAGATCGTATCGGCTTAACTACACTACAAAAGGCAAATTTTGACTCGCGCGCCATGCCACTTTTTTTTGAGCGCTTGCAAAAATCTACGCGCTTGCTGGATAACTCCATGCCATCTTATTTACGCACTCACCCCATCACCAGCGAACGCATCGCAGACATTGCCAGCCGTGTGCAACAAACTCCCTACCGCCTTGTGGCCGACAACCTGAATTTTCAGCTGGTACGCGCCAAACTACGCGCCACACTAAGCGACTCGCAAGAAGCCGTTGCCTACTTTACTGCGGCCTTGGGTACACAAAAACATGGTAACCAAACGGCTCAGCGTTATGGGCTGGCACTGGCACTGCTGAAAAGTGGGCAAACAGATCGCGCTGCGCAAGAATTTTTACCGCTGAATGAACAAGTTTCACAAAATCCGATGATTGCTACGCTGGCCGGGCAAATCAAACGAGCGCAAATTAACCGGGCTGAATTAATCAAACAGTCAGGGGGGAAGGATAAAAACCTTTTTATCTTCTATCTCAACGCGACGCAGAATTTCCCGCAACACCGCGCCTTATCCTACGACTATGCCGAACTTTTGCTGGAGGATAAACGTTTTGAGGACACATTAAAGCTGCTCAATGGCCAGGTTGCCGATCACCCCAACGATCCACGGTTATACGAGTTACAAGCACGTGCTTATGCGGCGTTGGGCAAGCTACAAGAAGAACACCACGCCTTGGCCTATGCTTACGCCCTGCACGGCAATCTGTTAGCCGCCATAGAACAACTAGAATTAGCCAAGCTGGCTGGCAAGGATTATTACCAGCTGTCCATAATTGAAAGCGAATTGAAACAGTTCAAGGAGATAGTGGCGGCGCAGGCGAAAAATAATCCCATATAATCCATTAGAACCAGGATGCCCTGGATCGCAACTTACCTCGAAGAGGTTCTTGCACCCTTTGGATGTTGCGCGATTGCCTGGTCACATAATCGCGCAACAAGTTGCGCTCCAAGAGTGACGTAGGTCGAAAAACGAGCGTAGCGAAATTTCGAGCTTGCGGCCAAAGCGTAGCGCCTTCCGACTGACTGCCATGCGGCGGATAACGCTACGCTCATCCGCCCTACGCTTGCTGCTGCTCGTAAAAAACCCCGCCCCTCTTACGAGGAGCGGGGTTTTAAAGTTACGCGTTAATTAAGGGCTATAAACGTAGCACAGCCCCTCTTAACTCAATATTTATTGCCATGCTTTAGGCGTATGTTTAGGTAGGATAGTACCGCCTGTAGTTGCCTGCGAAGTTACAATGCCACCTGTAGCAGTATCAAATCTCAAAACAACGGTTTTGGTCTGCAAGTCAGGATCAATACCGGCAGCTTTATAGGTGGCAGTCAAATCACAATTCGTACCAGTTAGTAAACCAGCAATAGAGGCTACAGCATTACCAGCTGTAATTGCGGTAGCGGGAACCGTGCAATCTGCTGGATCTACCGACAAGGCAGTGGCCACCTCCGCCTTCAAGCCATCCAGCAAGGTAAATGCTTCTGTAGCTTGTGCTTTTGCGGTGTAATCTTTATAAGCGGGTATCGCCACCGCAGCCAGAATTCCGATAATGGCCACCACGATCATTAATTCAATCAGGGTAAAACCTTTTTGTACGTTTTTCATGATTCATTGCTCCTTTAGGGTTAAGCACAACATGTGAACTGTGCGGTCGGATATGAGCAGGATGTGTGCCATGCAAAATACTTTACTACCCCCTCGTGTTTATTGGCTTGGCAAGCTATTGGATATTTCTGTCGGCATCCGCACTGCCATTTTGGGGCACTACACTGACAATTTTCGGCACATTACCAAAGGAATTAAGGCACGTACCCCGGAATCTGGCTGTCGTCCACACTATCAATTTGCTCTGCACTCAAGAATTGTTGTGCATATTGCAGATAGACCTTCTCGCGCACAAAGACATCGAAAAGATCAGGATCAATATGACCATTCAGTTTGAACTTGCCCAAGATGTTGAGTGATTCGGTTAAGGTTTTGCCCTTTTTATAAGGACGATCTTTAGCGGTGAGTGCTTCAAAAATATCGGCAATGCCCATGACCCGCGCCTGCACCGACATTTGCTCGCGTGTCAGCCCTCTGGGGTAACCGCCGCCATCCATGCGCTCATGGTGTCCACCGGCATATTCCGGCACATTTTTAAGGTGTTTAGGCCAGGGCAAAGATTCCAACATTTTGATGGTAACCTCAATATGGTGGTTGATGACTTGGCGCTCTGCTGCCGTAAGCGTGCCGGCGCGTATGGTCAGGTTAGTCAATTCATCTTGGCTAAGAAAGTCAGCGTGCTTGCCCGCAGTGTCGCGCCACTGATAGCTTGCAATTTTCTTGACTCTCGCCTGATCTACCTCGGACATTTTTTCTGAGCCTATATTGCAATGGCGCAAAAACTCACGGTCTTCATCTATTTGGCGGATGCGCGCAGCATACTCGGCTTGGCTGGCAACAATATCAGCCCCACTCTGCTTGCTGATCAGCATGACTATCTCGGCATCCCGCTTGAGCACTTCAAAACGGGTATCCAGCAGATGGATGCGATCGAATAAAGTTTGCAGCTTGGTTGATTTGTCCACCACATGCACCGGTGTAGTAATTTTTCCGCAGTCGTGCAGCAGACCCGCTATCTTGAGCTCGTACCTATCCTTATCGGTCATCACAAAATTTTGCAGCTGGCCTTGCTCGGTCCGATTCACAGCCTCGGCAAGCATCATGGTCAACATCGGCACCCGCTCACAATGCCCGCCGGTATAAGGTGATTTATCGTCTATAGCAGCGTTGATGAGATTAACAAAGGACTCGAACAAGTCCTCCATTTGCTTAATCAGGCGGCGGTTGGTCAGGGCAATGGCGGCCTGAGAGGCCAGCGATTCAACCAGGCGTTGATCTGACTCAGAAAACGGGGTGATTTTTTTGCCGAGCTGCTGCTGACTGCTCTCCTGTTGGGCATTGATGAGCTGCAACACACCGATGATTTCATTTTCATGGTTACGCATCGGTACGGTCAGAAATGAGGTGGAGCGATAGCCAGTCTTGCGATCAAATGCCTTAGTGCCAGAAAAATCATAGCCCTCGGCAGCGTACGCATCGGGAATATTGACAGTCTCGCCACTCAATGCCGCATAAGCTACCACCATCTGGTGATTGGGTTTTCCTGACTCATCATGCAAGCGAATCGGATAGAACGGGATGGCCTCACCCGTCGTACCGCCCATCGCGATAGCCAGGGAGTCGTTGCGGATGATTTCAAACTTTAATCTACCCTGCTCCTCTTCCAGCAAATATAGCGTACCCGCATCGGCACGGGTAATACGTTTGGCTGCGATCAAGATGGTTTCTAGCAGGCGGTTGATATCGCGTTCGCTGGACAGCGCGATGCCGATGTCATTTAATTCTTCCAACCTATGCAATAGATAGTCTTCTTGCGTCATGGGCATCCTCATGGCTATTTAATACAAACAGCTCGCACCTGATGAATGTCGGTAACACCGGACAATACTTTTTCTATGCCATCTTGCTTCAAGGTACGCATGCCGTCATTGAGCGCAGTGGCAAACATTTCTACGACCCGCGCATGTTCCTGAATATTCTTTTTTATCTGATCCGTACCTACCATCAATTCGTGCAGACCTACCCGTCCGCGATAACCCGTGCCGGAACAATTATCGCAACCCACAGGGGTATAGAGCGTGAACTGCCCCTTGTCGTCAGCAAACAGCTTTACCCATTCACCATACAGCGCCTTGTAAGCCGCATTAGTATCCTGCTTCCAGATGGCCGTATTCATCAGCTCTGCGGAATATTCCGTCAACAGCGATTTAATCTCTTCCTGCGTGGCGACATGCGGCTTTTTACATTTTTTGCATAAGCGCTTGGCCAGTCGCTGCGCCAGAATACCCAACAGTGCATCGGCAAAATTGAAGGGGTCCATACCCATATCCAGCAGGCGGATGATGGATTCCGGCGCGCTATTGGTGTGCAGCGTGGCAAATACCAAGTGGCCAGTAAGTGATGCTTCGATGCCGATGGACACCGTTTCCTTGTCGCGCATTTCACCCACCATAATCACGTCAGGGTCGCAACGCAAAAAGGCTTTCATAATGGTCGGGAAATCCATGCCAGCTTTGCGGTTGATCTGCACTTGGCGCAGACCTTTTTGGGTAATTTCCACCGGGTCTTCTGCCGTCCATATTTTGGTGTCCGGCTTGTTGATAAAGCCCAGCACAGAGTGCAGCGTAGTCGTCTTACCAGAGCCAGTCGGCCCGCACACAAAGAACAAGCCGTAAGGTTTGGTAATGACCCCTTTCAAAGTCTCCAGGTTGCGTACCGACAGCCCCAGATCATCCAGCTTAATCGGCTCACCTGAGGCCAGAATACGCATCACCACATCTTCCACGCCACCCTGCGAGGGCACGGTCGCTACCCGCAATTCAATATCCAAAGGCCCATATTTTTTGAACTTTATTTTTCCGTCCTGCGGCTTGCGTTTCTCTGAAATATCCAGATCACACATGATTTTGAGGCGGGTTACCAGCGCATTGCGATAGTTGGCAGGTACTTCAATATAATTCAGAAGCGAGCCGTCCTTGCGTAAACGAATCAGCGTTTTGGCCTTTCCCGGTGCGGGCTCAATGTGGATATCAGAAGCACCCATATTATAAGCATCTACGATAACTTTATTGACCAGCTTGACCAGTTCATTATCTTCTGCCGCATTGACATCTTCCAGGTTTGAACTGGAACCCTCATCATCATCCCCCCCCATAGCACTCAGCAGATCATCCACCGAGGTACCACCTATTTCCATTCTGCCGGTTGCATCACCGACCCGCGCTCCGCCATAAAATGAATCGGCAGTAGATTGAAATTCACGTTGCGTACAGACCTTGTAGATGAGTCTGTTTTTAGGAAAAATATTGTTGACCACACGCGAGGCTTTGATCCGTTCGGGGTCAGTAGTCAGGATCACCAAACCGTCCTGAGTCTCCTCGACTGGCACCCAGTGGCTACTAATGACGTAGTCACGCTTCAAGTTTTTTAGCAGATCCACCGGCTTGATACGATCCGGTTTGTGTGGCTCATAAGGCACACCGAAGAATCGGGAAAGCGCCTGACCAATTGATTCCGGTTTAACCTGAAACTCATCAATCAGCACATCCTCTATATCAACCCCTTTGCGTCTAGCGGTGCGCGTCGCCAAATCATATTCGGCGGCAGATACCATGGCATCCGCTACCAAATAATCATATTTTGTTTTTGCGGCAGCTTGTTGTTGACGCTGGCGCAGTGCCACAGCCAGAGTCTGTGTCAGCTCCTGCACCCCCTCTTCCACCATAGTCGGGAAGGGTAAGTTGGCCTTGTTGTTAATGACCTGCATGACTCCAACCAGATCATTGCTACTCACTTCAACGATAGCTGCCACCAGCATCTGTTTGGTGCGATAGCCGGTGCGCTTGTCCACGTCCTGCAAGAACCGTAACTGCGGGCTATGAGATGCCAACTCATTCTCGTTATAAACATCTTCAAGGTTGAGCATTTTTTTATTCAACGCCGCATAACCGGCAATGCTCTGAGCGGTGATGGGTAGCTTGAGATCCTTGAACGAGTTCAAACCGGTCTTGACCTTGGAAACCAGTGATGCCTTGTCGTCACCCAGCACATAAATCGTCAGACGATCAGCATTGAAAAGGGTGCAAATATCCTTGCTAACATCCAGCATAATCTCGTCAATGTTGCTGGTGGCGTGTATCTTGTTAGTGACATTGTTGAGGTTCTTGGTGAACTCCAATTGCACCGCCATCACATTGGCGTTACTGCGCCGATCCGGCAGTCCTGTTATGACACTATTCATCCAGCAATCCTCCCAATCTTTCAATCAATACAGCGTAGGGGTCGAAATCGAAAAGCAATCGGTAGCCCGATTTTTCCACGCTAAAATTCGAACACATGGCCGTTCTGCAACATGGTCGGCAATCTTCCTTTTACGCATTCGCCAATTTCCCGCATAGTCAATTCCACCTCTCCCGGCTTAAGATGAGTGATAAAAATTTCCGGGTTAAGTTTCAGTTTGAGCAACTCTTCTGCCAAGGTGCTGGGGCAAAGATGTTTAGATAGGGCAGCCAATTCTTTCTCCCCATTTGAAAAAGCTGTTTCTATGATAATGAAACGTAGATTGGAAATACGGTTGACCACTTCCCACAGCGCATCCTGGCTGGCAGTATCGCCGGTAAAAACTAAGCTGCCCTTCCCGCTATCCATGTGATAACCCACTGCCGGAACAACATGATTAGCAGGCAATGCGGTAATGGTGCGCCCCCCCAACTTGACTGCTTGCCCAAGCCGAATCTCCTGATAGCGCATGTAGGGCTTGTCAGCATTAGGAATCTGAGAGAAATCCGGCCATACTTTCCAATTAAATATATGTTGCTTGAGAATTTCCAACGTTGCCGCTGTGGCATAAACTGTCAACGGCTTGTCCCGCATATAACCAACGCTATCCACCATTAACGGAATGCACGCAATATGATCGAGATGGGAGTGAGTAACAAAAACGTGGTCAATTTTGCATAACTCGGCCACACTCAGATTGCCCACGCCCGTGCCCGCATCAATCAGCACGTCGTTATCCAGCAACATGGAAGTGGTGCGGAAATTGCCCCCTATTCCTCCGCTGCATCCTAATATTTTGAGCTTCATCGCACTCCATCAGCCACTATAATTTTCCGGGGATAGCCAAATTACTCAGCTTAATCATTTCAAATAAAATTCCATTTTTATTCCTGCCAGCTCGATGATGTCATTTTCCACCAGCTGATGCGGCTGATCATCCAGCAATCTGCCATTGACTGTCGGGTAGGTCGCCCCCTCCACATAGGTTATGAAATAGCCTTGCGGTCGTTTGGTCAACACCGCCACTTGCAGACCAGGTTTGCCCAGAGTAGTCAGATTTTTAACCAACTCAAGTTCCTTGCCTGCATTGGGGCCAGTGAGTATCTGGATCACCGCTCCCGCTTGTTGTGATGCCTGTGGAGTGGGTTGCGGCGGCGTTGCGGGAGGCGTTTGCGGCGGCGCTGGAGCCATGACCGACTGAGTGGGTACAGCAGGCTTAATTTGTTGTGGCGAGATGGTTTTCTCGATCCGGGATGACTGAGCCGTTGTCATAGGTTTAAATCTTCCAGTCGCTTCGCCTGTCCCATTTTTAGCTAAATGCTTTACTGAAGTATGGATGGGCGCACTCAATACCATGGTTTTTTCAAAATCCTCCGCAGTGGACGAGCCTGCCTGATCGTTTATATATTTTAATTTGTACTTGCCAATTTCAATCAGATCATTGTTCTGCAAAAAATGTTTTTTTATCGCCGTGCCATTGACTGCCACGCCATTGGTACTGTCCAAATCCTCCATATAAGAATCGTTATGCACGGTCACCACAGCAGCATGTTCACCGCTGACTGCAAGATTATCAATCACGATATCATTGTGATCTTTGCGTCCTATGGTCATACGCTCCTTGTTCAGAGGATATTCCTGCAACACCACACCACTCATACTGAGTATCAGTTTCGCAGCCATATTGTTAGTTCCTGTAATATAATTTTTGCATCAACAAAAGCTAGCTCCTGAACAGAGACTTAACTTTTGCCAACCAACCATTCGACGCGGCAAAGTCACCGTTTACTTTAACCAGAATCAACGATACATTGTCCCGGCCACCATTATCATTTACCATCTGAATTAACTGACTGGCTGCCAGCGGTAAATTAGATTTCAGCATGGTTAAAGTGCTGCCTATATCCTCATCCTCCACCATGTCATTCAGTCCATCCGAACACAATAAATATAGGTCACCCACCTGAACATGATGGACATGCACCTCAGTTTTTACTAGCAGATCAATGCCGACTGCGCGTGTTACCAGGTTTTTATTTCTGGATAAACGCGCATCCTTCTCGGAAATCACACCACCATCAATTTGTTCCTGCAGCAATGAATGATCGCGGGTAATCGGTTCAAAGACTGCGCCGCGCAAACGGTACATCCGCGAATCTCCTACATGGGCAACGGCTAGATGGTTATCATAAAACAATCCTGCCACCACTGTAGTGCCCATGCCCGCATACTGCGGCTGGCTTTGTGCTGCATAAAAGATTGAATCATTAGCTTTTTGCACATTATCGCGCAGCAACACCACACCCAAATCTTCACCACTGTTCTCGTCTTTTTCCGCAGCACTTTTATGCCGCAGCACTTCGGAAATCTCAGTGGCCATAACCGAAACCGTAATGCCGCTCGCCACTTCGCCAGCATTATAGCCACCCATGCCATCAGCCAACACGACCAGTCCACACGTTGCGTCATACACCACACTATCTTCATTGTGTGACCTCACCATCCCCGGGTGTGTAGAACTTACAATTTCCAGCGCCTGTGAAATATTCATAAAGGGATATTTAGAAGTTCAAATTGAATCGCAAGTTACGTTGAATATAACCGACATGCACTATGCCCCCATACTTGCCATACATTGTCGAATCGCTTCGGCCATCTCGCCGCCACTTGAAAACCTATCTTCAACTTTTTTCGCCAACGCCTTGTTGATGATTGCCGCCACACAGGGTGGCACATCTGGCTTGACACTCAAGATGTCAGTATGCGGCTCGTTGGCGATGCGGAACATTAACTGCGCCATCGAATCGCCCTCGAATGGTAGCTTACCACACACCATTTGATACAAGCTTGCACCCAATGAGAACAAATCCGAACTGCCCTCAATCTTTTTTCCTGCCAATTGTTCGGGCGACATAAATGACGGTGTACCCAACACCATGCCCGTTTTTGTTCGGCTGGAATCAGTAATGCGTGCAATGCCAAAGTCTGTCACCTTTACACTTTGCGTTTCCGGGTCATACATAATGTTGGCCGGCTTGATGTCGCGATGCACCACCTGTTGGGCGTGAGCGTAATGCAGCGCATCGGCAACCAGCGCCACAATATCCAATACTTTAGGCAACGGTAATAAATTGCCCGGCTTGGTAAAGAACACCAGATCCTTGCCCTTGAGGAACTCCATCGCGATATAAGCCAAGTCGTGCTCTTCACCCGCATCGTACATGGTCACTATGTTTTGGTGATTCAAACGACCCGCAGTTTCAGCCTCGCGGAAAAATCGGGCTTTGACTTCCTCCAGCTCATCGCCCTCAAATTCTTGCGACAGCGCCATAGTCTTGATCGCCACGACGCGCCCAATTTTAGGATCCTTGCCTAAATACACCACGCCCATCGCACCCTTGCCCAATTCCTTCTGGATTTCATAACGTCCCAACATAGGCTTGGATATACCGGCCTTATCCAAGACCATGGTGCTGGCATTACCCTTACCCGATGAACCACCCAATATCATGGTCTCAGACATGGCCTGTGATTGAGCCAACCGTGCGCTCAAGTCACGGAACTTGGGATTGTATTCCGCCATATATTTGAATACAGATTCGGCCTTGTTGAACTGGCGCTTGCGCTCGAAATCCAGCCCTAGGTTGTACAACACCTCCATCAGGCTGTCGTCAAGCTCCACCTTGCGGAATTTGTCAAAAGCCATATCCAACTGGCCTTGCCCCTGAAAGGCCAAACCCAGCATACGATTGCTCTCAGCAGATTCGGCATCTGATTTAAGTTTCCCTTTTTCAGTAAGCAGGAAATTTTTGGTGGTCAACAACAAATGTCCGGTTAACAACAGCGCCGCCGGTAACATCAAGGGCAACCATAGCGCCTGCTCAGTCATCAGCACGAAATGGGTAGCCAATAAAGCAGCAAACAAGGCCGTTGTAATCATTGCCGCCATTCCGGCATGCAGACGCGGCAGCAGCAAGATGATGTAGAGCGAGATCAGCAGAAATACTCCCATTTGCGCCCAATAGCTCCAGCTGGGCGTGACGAAAAAATCCTGCTGCAGAATACTGGATACGGAATGTGCCAGGATTTGAACCGGCGCCATACCCGGCCCGATAGGGGTGACCTGCATAGTTCCCACACCCGCTGCGGACGTGCCGATTAGCACGATTTTGTCGCGATATTTTTCCGCCGGAATCTTGCCAGTTAAAACGTCGTAAAACGAATCTACAGGAAAAGCAGATCGCCCATTTTGATCCTTGTAAAAATAAGTGTGCAATTGCAACGCCGAATCGGTCGCAATTTTTTGATTGCCCAACTGCACGCCTTGACCCAAATTGACTTGTATATCTTTTGGCTCCAGATTAAGGCTCTTGGCAGCAAGCATCAACGACAAGGATGGATAGTATTGATTGTAATAACCCACCACCAGCGGCTCTGTCCGCACCGCACCATCCACGTCCGGGAAGCTATTGAGGTGTCCTATCGCCATTGCCTTGCTACCCAGCAAGGGAATCGGCGACAACACAGCTTGTGCGGGTAAGGGCTGCGCGCCAGTGCCGCTGCTATCTTTTACGTTGACTAGATTATTACTCAGCACATAGTCGGGTAATGCCTCATCAGGCTTGCCTTGCGGCTCACCTGATTCGAAGAACATACCCAGCAACACATCACCCGCCTTGGCTAAACTATCACTCAGCTTTTGATCGTTATCGAGGGTCTGCATTGCATCCAACAGCATCGTATCCAACTGAGCCAACTCAGCTTGCTGCGCGGGGTCGGTGGTCGCTCTGAGTGATGATCCCGCAATGAAACCAGCTATGTCATTGATATAGGCCAAGCCTGCATCAAGCTGCGGCTCAAAGAACAAAACGGTGTAGCCTATGACTTTGGCTTGACCCGCCGCCAGAATATCCACCATGTTGGCGTGCGTTTCGCGCGGCCAAGGCCAGCGTCCCAAATTAGCAATTGACTGATCGTCTATGGCGATGACCGCGATTTTATCGCTAGGAATGCGGGAAGATGCCAGCACACCTAGATCATATGCCTTACGTTCCAGGCTTTGCAGGAGGTCGCTATTGGCTCCAAAAAAAAACAACAGCACGACCAACAATCCAACGAACCAATCCGCTTTCCAGAATAAGCCAGTTTTCATGCGATAATCACCGAACTCGTTTGAGTAAATTTATTTGTATCATACAGATACTAAAACACTTTACAACATTAAGCCATCACCGAAGGGGATGCCCATGAGCACACCTACCGACCTCAAGACCGCAGGACTAAAGGCAACCTTACCGCGCCTCAAGATACTCAATTTGTTTGAGCATGGCGAGATCCGGCATTTAAGCGCAGAGGATGTCTATAAATTGCTGATAACGGAAGGCCTGGATGTCGGGTTGGCCACGGTATATCGCGTCTTGACTCAATTCGAGCAAGCAGGATTATTGACCCGACACCACTTTGAAAGCGGCAAGGCAGTATTTGAACTCAACCAAGGCGGGCATCACGACCACTTGGTGTGCTTGCAATGCTCTAGGGTAGAAGAATTTTTTGATGAGGAAATTGAAAAGCGGCAGGTGAAAGTTGCTAAAGACCGGGGATTTTCCATTCGAGAGCATTCGCTATACCTGTATGCTGACTGCACCAAACCTAAGTGCCGCTACAAGCCTTAAGCTAAAGTTCAACCTCATTGTTTTTGTTGGTGTAATCAGCCTAGGCTCACCTTTATTCTGAGGGGGAGTTGTTATACCCAGCCCTTGGTATAAATCTCTCCAATTTTAAGAGCTAAGTGACATTTCGTGGAGGTTTTTTTGCCCCTAACGCCCGTCTCTATTGGGCGGAGGCGAAATATTAGACAAGGTGTTAGTCTAATCAGATGAA
>JAYUTK010000019.1:0-7540 GCA_043755195.1 Gallionellaceae bacterium | reverse complement strand
GATCAATTTTCAGCTTGTCCAATGGCAGTCTTTTCAGGTAGCTGAGGCTGGAATATCCAGTACCGAAATCATCCACCGACAAATGCACACCCAATTCCTGCATCTGATTAAGGAATGTGATGGCATCCTCTGTTTCACCCATCATCAGTCCCTCGGTAATTTCCAATTCCAGATCGTGTGCGCCCAACCCGGTTTCCGCTAATACAGTAGCAACCAATTTAGCTAAGTTAGGCTGCCGCAATTGACGAGTGGATAAATTGACCGCGATTGGAAAAATCGGTAGTCCCTGCTTTCTCCACCGCGCCAATTGCTCACAAGCAGTGCGTAACACCCACTCGCCGATCGGCAGAATCTGCCCAGTTTCTTCCGCCACCGAAATAAATTCGCAAGGGATGATCAAACCCGTATCGGGATGTTGCCAACGTATCAGCGCCTCCACGCCACATATGTGGCCAAAGCGCAAATTGATTTGTGGCTGGTAATGCAGTACGAATTCATTGCGCTCCAAAGCAATACGCAAATCCTTTTCCATGGAGAATAATTTATCCGCATGGAAATTCATTTCGGGTGTGTAAAACTGGAAGTTGCTGCGCCCCTCCTCTTTCACGCGATACATGGCCACGTCGGCATATTTGATTAAGGTGTCAATATCATGGGCATTATCTGGATAAATGCTGATGCCGATGCTGGCATGAGTAGCGATTTGCAAATCTCCAATGTCATAAGGTGTTGCTAATATAGAGAGTATTTTTGCTGCCACACGCGCTGCGTCATCCGCATCCGTCTCACGCAACAGCACAACGAATTCGTCACCACCAATGCGCGCCACCGTATCCCCTTCGCGCACACACTCTTGCAAACGCAGTGCCACTGCCTGCAATAATTTATCGCCTACGGTATGCCCCATGGAATCGTTGACGTATTTGAAACGATCCAGATCGAGGAATAGCAAAGCAAATTTATGTTGGTCGCGATGGGATGTGGCGATTAATTGACCCAGCCGATCATGCAGCAAAGTGCGGTTGGGCAAGCGTGTGAGCACGTCGTAATAAGCCAGCGACTGAATATCCCGCTCAGCATTTTTGCGTTCACTAATATCAGCCGAGATAGATATGTAGTGGGTCACGACACCACTCTCATTTTTGACTGTGCTGATAGACATCCACTTCGGATAGATACGCCCACTCTTGTTTCTTTCCAGAATTTCTCCCTGCCAGAATCCGTCACGATAAATATCGGACCACATGGCGCGATAAAATTCAGCATCATGTTGGCCAGATGACAAGATGCTTGGATTCTTGCCTTTGACCTCATCCAGCGTATAGCCGGTAGCCTTGATAAAAGCCTGATTGGCTGAAACGATGCGCTCATCAGAATCGGTAATCAGGATGGCCTCGCCAGTTCCCTCAAACACATTGGCGGCCAAACGCAGATTTTCTTCAGTCAACTTGCGCCGGGTAATATCCCGTATCGTGCCAAATGCCACGATGGGCTGTCCGCTTTGGTCAAAATCAACATCTATCGTTTCTCTGACCCACTTGATTTGTTCATGTACCACAATGCGAAACTCGATGTCGCACACCTCACCGTGTAATGCCCCTTTACATCCCGCGTCCATAATCCAGCGATCATCTGGGTGGGCGCAACACAAAAAATTTTTTCGATTAATATCCTGGATGTGATGTTTCAGGCCAAAAATTGCAATGACTTCATCCGAGACAGTCAATTTATTGTTGGGAATATCAAGCTGCCAGCTGCCCATATTGACTACTTGTTGCGCCCGTTTGAAATTTCGTTCACTGAGCTCCAAGTTTTTGACCTCGCGCAAACGTTGCTCGTGCATGATCGCTACACACGCCCCCCCTATGCCGACTATGCTGCTGAACATCCATACATCAAACGCATCTGTCTGAGCAGCGTTGGCAAAGCGCCCGATACCGTTAATCAGCCCAAACAATAAAAAACTGTAAATGGTGACTAATACTAAGCTAACAACTCGCAAATCAAACGCCAGTGCCGCCCAAATAACAATTGGAATTAAAGCGAACGCTTTGAACTGATAGTCAAACAGACTTTTGCCTATGTCGGTCAGAACCAGCAGACATAGAAGAATTAAAGCACCGTACATCAACAACGCCATGCGGCGCAAAAATGGAGTCCATTCCATAGTGCTCGTGCGATACAGTGCCATGACCGCTGGCGTAAACAGTACTACGCCCAAGGCATCCCCCATCCACCAATACATATATGTCTGACCGTACAAATACCACGGTATGACATCCCCGGTCCAGGCCAGCCAGAATGCACCGTTCACCGCATTAATTGTGGTGCTGATCAGCGCACCAAAGATCAGCAACCTCAATACATCCTGTACCGAAACAAGGTTAGGGTTGAATGCCGATTTTCGCTTCAGCAAATAAGCACCGTACAGTGCGCCGAGTGTGTTCCCGGCAGCAATACCGAAGGCAGCAGAAAGCGGCAAATAGACCTGCAAATTAACTAAAAATGCGCCTATAAAAATACCGGGCCACACTCGCCGTCCGAATAACAATAGACAAGCCAAAGCAATGCCGGATGGCGGCCAGAACAGCGTTACCGTATGCCCCACCAAAGCGAATACGAGCCCCAACTTGGCGGTGGCAAAATACACCATCGCCAGAATGGCTATGCGTACCACATTGTGATTTAAAAAATTAGTCAAAATTGTTTTTTATTATTTTGTTGTCGCGCTTGGTTAACTGAACTCTTTCACAACAAACTGCTGCCTGCGACTTATCGCGAGCCTCTCATCCAAATTTTTTAGTGTGACCGTCCAGTGCGTCTCACCGCTGCTATCATCAGAAACCTTTTCAAAACCGGCAATCTGCTCTTTCGCCACCAGACAATTGCGGTGAATGCGGACGAAGCGCGAGACAAACTCTTTTTCCAGTGCAGCTAATGCTTCTTCGATCAGGTATTCGCGCTGTGCGGTTCGTACCGTGACGTATTTCATTTCGGCGCGCAGGTAAAGCACTTCTTCAATAGGGATCAGATAAACTCTACCACGTTCGTGTATAGACAAGTTTTTTCGTGGCTCAGTGGATATTTCCTGTAACACTTCAGTACGCACCGGCACGGCGGTGCGCGCACGTATCAGGGCGTCCAGCAAGCGCCCAATGCGAATAGGTTTGAGTAAATAGTCAACTGCATGCAGCTCAAAAGCCCTGATCGCATAGGCATCAAACGCAGTGGTGAATATGATGGCGGGCGGCTGCGGCAATTTGTTGAGATGCTGAGCCAACTCTATGCCATCCATTTGGGGCATACGAATATCTACCAACACCACATCAGCCCGTGTTTCTGATAATTGATCCAGCGCCTCGCAACCGTTGCCCGCTTCACCAACTATATTTAACGGTAATTGCTGGTTGCAATCGACCAACAACTCCTTCAAGCGATTGCGCGCTAGAGGTTCATCATCTACCACAAATACCGTGAACGGCAGTTTAGCTATGCTCATTTTTTTCCTCTTTAATATAAGGCAACATGATGTGCACATGATAAAAATTCTTGCCGGCTGCGACTGTGTACTGCCCCTCCACATCAAATTGCAAAGCAAGACGTTCACGAATATTATTCAACGCCATTTTGTTGCCACTATGCCGATCACTTTGCGCTTGGCGCGGATTGTGTACATCGATATGAATTTCATTGGTATTGCGATATAGCTTGATATTAATTTCCCCGCCTGCGGTGAGCGGCTCGATACCGTGATACACGGCATTCTCTAGCAACGGCTGCAATATCAGTGGTGGAATCAGCACATCGTCTGGTAAATCCTGAATATCCCAATTCACATTAAGGCGCTCCCCCAGCCGCATCTGTTCCAGCGCCAGATACTGGCGCGCCAGCGAAATTTCCTTATGCGCCGGAACCAAATCGCTGTGATGTGCCATCGCCATACGGAATAAATCAGCCATGTCTTCCAGTGCTGTTTCGGCACGCTTAGGGTCGGCGCGCACAATGCCAAGCACGGCGTTAATGGTGTTAAATAAAAAGTGGGGGCGAATGCGCGCCTGTAATGCTTGTAAACGCGCCTCATGAAGCGCTGGAGAAAGCGCTTGTGCGCGTGATCTGAAATAGATCAGCAACAGCGCCGTGATGGCAACACTCACCGTAGCATTGCGCCACAAATGAAAATAACCATATTCTCCGCTTGTAAAAATATAGAACTGTCCACCCAAATGATTCACCATCAAAGTAATTACCGCTGCCAGCAACAATATAACACCCACTGCACGAACGTAAGGTAGCCGTGCCAGCATGGGGTTTAATATGTATAACGCGAGCAAATTTAGCAATAATATTGGCTGCAATAGTGCCGAAAAATTCACCATGTATTGAGGAATTTCCTGCCAAGATGAAGCTGAAAAAATTGCCGCCAGCAATGCTATGCCATTGACCAGCAGCAAGCTGCGTAGTGCGACACCCATATTGCGAAAATTGGGCAGCACATATGGGGCGAGGTTTTGATTTATACTTTGCGTCTTCGGCATGACGGGTTGCCTCTACAGTATTAGCTACATTCTGGACAATAGATGATGACGATGCAAGACAAAAAAAACTGGTCGGGACGTTTTAATGAACCGGTGACCGAATTAGTGAAGCGCTACACCGCCTCGGTGGACTTTGACAAACGGCTTGCGCTGTTCGATATTCAAGGCTCGCTGGCGCACGCGCAGATGCTGGCAAGCTGCGGCATCATTGCGGCGCAAGATTTGGCCGATATTCAGCGCGGCATGGCGCAGATCGAAAATGAAATCCTCAACGGAAAATTTGTCTGGTCGCTGGATCTGGAAGATGTCCACCTAAATATCGAAAAGCGGCTGACCACCTTGGTCGGCGATGCCGGCAAGCGTTTGCATACCGGGCGCTCGCGCAACGATCAAGTAGCCACCGATGTACGTCTGTATCTACGCCATGCCATTGATGAATTGCGCGAACTCATTCTAGCCATGCAGACTGCGCTGCTAGACCTTGCTGTGCAGCACACGCACACCATCATGCCCGGCTACACCCATCTACAAGTAGCACAGCCGGTCAGCTTTGCTCATCACCTGATGGCGTATTTCGAAATGCTTAAACGCGATGCGGAACGCTTGACCGATGCGCGTCGCCGCGTCAATCGCCTACCACTGGGTGCAGCCGCTTTGGCCGGCACCAGCTACCCCATCAAACGTGAGATGGTGGCGGAGTTGCTGGGCTTTGACGGCGTGTGCGAAAACTCGCTGGATGCAGTTTCTGATCGAGATTTCGCCATTGAATTCACCGCCTGCGCTGCGCTCATTATGACGCACCTGTCGCGTCTATCCGAAGAGTTGATCTTGTGGATGAACCCGCGCATGGGCTTCATTGATCTGGCCGATCGTTTCTGCACCGGCTCCTCCATCATGCCGCAGAAAAAAAATCCCGATGTGCCGGAACTAGTGCGTGGGAAAACAGGCCGAGTAAATGGCAATCTGGTGGCCTTGCTCACGCTGATGAAAGGCCAACCGCTGGCCTACAACAAAGACAATCAAGAAGATAAAGAACCGCTGTTTGATACGGTGGACACACTCACTCAAACGCTACGCATCTATGCCGACATGGTAAGCGGCATCATCGTTAAGCCGGAAGCCATGCGTAATGCGGCCTTGCAAGGCTATGCCACGGCTACCGATCTGGCCGACTATCTGGTGAAAAAAGGCATGCCGTTCCGCGACGCACATGAGGCTGTGGCGCTGGCCGTACGCTTTGCCGAGCAGCGCCAATGTGATTTGAGTGATCTCAAGCTGGAAGAATTGCAAAAATTTTCCCAACTCATTGCTCAAGATATTTACGCAGTACTGACACTGGAAGGTTCGTTGGCCAGCCGCAATCACGTTGGTGGCACTGCGCCGCAGCAAGTAGAAGCGGCTATCGTGAGAGCGCGAAAATTACTGCAAAAATAATTTTATACATGGCGACAGAAAGCGTAGTTGCTTCATCAGGCCGCCATCAGTAGATTTATGTCACCATGTGAGCGTAGTTAAAAAACTCCACCGCCTCAGCCTCCACTCTAGTCCGTTTCATAGGCGGCAAGCTTTGCCAGATGCGCTTGCCATAACTTTTTCCTATTAAGCGCGGGTCGCAGATCATCAACACGCCGTGGTCGGATTCATCGCGGATTAATCTCCCTGCGCCTTGCTTGAGGTTGATCACTGCGCGTGGTAACTGATATTCCATGAAGGCATTGCGCCCCTGTTTACTGATCTGGGCGATGCGCGCTGCCAGCACCGGATCATCCGGCGGGGCGAATGGCAGTTTGTCTATCACCACCAGTGACAGCGCTTCACCGCGCACATCCACCCCTTCCCAGAACGACTGGCTGCCCAGTAGAACCGCATTGCCATGCTCTCGAAACCGCGTCAGCAGCTCGTTGCGCGAACCTTCGCCTTGCAGCATCAGCGGATAGTCCAGTTTTTTTCTTTCAAATTCTTCCTGCAAAATTTCATAAGCGCGCTGCATGGCGCGCAAGCTGGTAAACAGCAAAAATGCGCGCCCCTTGCTCGCTTCAATCAAGGGTAACGCAGCCTGCACCACCGCTTCGGTATAACCGAAGCTGTTCGGCTCCGGCATGTTTTGCGGCACGTACAGCAGCGCTTGTTGCAGATAATTAAATGGACTTTCCCAGTATGCAGTACGGGCATCCAGCAAGCCCATTTCAGATTGGTAATGCGAAAAATCCTGCTTCACCGCCAGCGTAGCAGAGGTAAAGATCCACGCACGCGGATGACCGCTGATTTGCTTGGCGAAAATTTCTGCGATGGACAAGGGCGTGGTGTTGAGTTGCACCGAGTGATGAAAGACTTCCAGCCAGCGCACCATGTCGGCCTGTTCATTGCCCTGCCATTGTTTTATTTTATGCGCCAGCTCCTGACCACGCTGCCAACAATTCTCCAGACCTTCACTCCGCTCAGCCTGTGTTTCCAGCAATTTGTTAAGCTGCAACAGCTTGTCGTTCAGCGTGCTCAATGCTTCATTCCAACCTGATATTGTTGCAGTCGCGTCGGCGGACATGCGCCCTTCGTGCTGCTTGAATACCAGACGCAAGTCGCGCGCCGCTTTATCCAGCGCATCCGTGGCCTCAGGCAATGCGGCAAAATCTTTAGCTGAAGTCGCTGCCTCCAAGCGCGTATCACGCGCCAGATCGGTAATTTGCGAGGTAGAAATACTCTCGCCAAAAAACAGGCTGGCGGTTTCCGGCAGTTGGTGTGCCTCATCGAAGATGACCGTGTTGCAGGTCGGCAGCAATTCCGCTACGCCTTCGTCGCGCAGCATCACATCGGCAAAAAACAGGTGATGGTTGACCATCACCACATCGGCCTCCATTGCTTCCTTGCGCGCCTTGAGCACAAAGCAATCCTTGTTGTTCGGGCATTCCTGACCCAGGCAATTGTCGCGCGTGGAAGTCACCTGCATCCAGATAGCCGCGTTCTCCGGCACATCGGCCAACCCGCTCTTATCGCCCGACTGGGTCACC
>JAYUTK010000018.1:0-7552 GCA_043755195.1 Gallionellaceae bacterium | reverse complement strand
TTCCGGTCAGAGCGCAAATCCCAATCTGCTACACTGGGCGCATGTTGGCGTGTAAATGTGTTTGCGTTCCGGTCAGAGCGCAAATCCCAATCTGCTACACTGGCAACGCAACAACCACCTGATTCACTAGGTGGTTGTTGCGTTTATGGGTGGCAAAAAATATTGGTTTCATCAGAAAAGATCGTACTGGTCAGGTGATTTATTTTTCGGCTGTTTGGCTTTTCCGCGAAAAGTGATGATGCGTTCATACTGCTTGTCGGTGAATTGCAGTATGTTAACTTTACCACCTTTAGGTAAATTTTTTTCTACTTGCGTACAGTAGGTGTCAACTTGGGCTTGGCTACTACAAAAGCGCATGTACACTGAAAACTGCGACATCTCGAAACCCAAGTCGAGCAAAGCATTGCGGAAATCCGTGGCGGCTTTACGCTCCACTTTTTCGACCACGGGTAAATCGAACATTACTACTACCCACATCAAGCGATACCCGGAAAGCATGGCACTTCAATCGTCCTGCATCGCCGCAGCCAAGTTGAGCGGCAAGCCTGGCAACGGCAGATCAAGCTTGTCTTTTTCACCCATAAAAACTTGCGCTAATGAGGTGGCGAGTTTTTGCGCGCAGACCATCACCGGGGTGGCTCCGGCACTGGTTTGCATATCGTCATATAAGGTTCTCACCAGTGCGCGTTTGCTTTCTGGCGTAACTTGGCCTTCGCCTTGCTTGTGCAGTTGCCAAACTTTCAGGTCTATCATGGGGCGAAAGGGTTCGATCAAATCATCCACCAAGCGCATGGCATTGCCTTCGTTGCTGTGATGCAGTCCGATAGTCGGATGCAGCCCTGCTGCCACCACCGCACGGGCGGTGGCAGCGCGCAGCACGGTATAACCATAGTTGAGCATGGCATTGAGTCCCGCACTTTGCTGGTCGCGGCGAAAGTCATCGCCAAATAAAAGTCCCCAGTAACGCCGCGCGCCTTGAGCTTCAAAGTTATCCGGGTCGCCCGAACGCACTTTGCGAACCAAGGCTGATAACGGAATAAATGGTGCGCCAGCGGCTTCGAGTGCTGCCGCTTGCTGTTGAAGTTTTGATTTGACGATTGCGGCCCACAGACGCTTTTTCAACGGCTGCCCGGCGGCGATCTGCGCATCGAATCGTTTGGCTTGTTGAAAGTTGCCCTCTATCGGCAATAACATCCCCACTGCATTGTGGTTAGCCGCACACAACACAAAAGGCGCACAACGCTCGGCCAGCGCCACCAACAGGTTGTTGGTATAACTCAGGCCGTGGGCATTGGCGATCACGGCGGCGATGTCATCCAGAGGAACCTGCCCTAATTCCTTGCGTTCGCCTTCTGTGTCTTGCACCACTAAAAAGCCGCGAGAGAGAAACAAATGTCGTCTGTCATCTGCGACTTCGACGATGCGGCCTATCATTTGGCCTACTCCTTGAAACCGGGGTCGTGGAGTTCGCCGATGGGGGAGATGGTGACTCGGCGTGCATTTGCCTTCTGCAAAGAACCTGCCATCTTAGAAACGTAGGCAAACTGTTCTTCTTTGTTTCGATTTCTTGCATCGGCATTTGCTTCGCTTGTGTCAGCCATGAATACTTGCCCGTTGCCGCTTAATGTCGCAATTCGCATAGTGCGAGTTTGTCCATCTACATCGGAACGAACTACATCATCAATCATCAACCGCATCACCAACGGCTTCCCGCTTACACTTGTAGCCGGATGACGCAACCGCGCGACACCGTGTTCACGCACCAACTGGTAAGCATCAAAGGTGGAAATGACCTCGCCCTCCCACTTACCTTTTTCATTGCGCACAATCTCGATGCAGTAATTGCTATCGCCTTTATAGCCTTTGTATGGTCTTGGCTCACCGTTAGCCAGCAAACCATGCCTATCGTTGGCTTTGGCGTTAGTAAATGCGATAACCTTTAGACTTTCCTCAATGCGCTCGCGTTTCCCTTCCACCATTTTGTGTACACTGACTTTTCCATCACCGCGCAAGCCGTAAGCCGTGTCGTTGTGCATCGCGCCTTCATGGCTGTGATCTGGCTTGTGACTTATCCAAATAGCGTCAATAGCTCGCTGCACATGATCCCGATAGCTTTCCCACGGTAGCGGCATGTTTTCCACAAGGCGGTTAAGCTGCCGCTCACGCGCACTGGCGCTGGCATTTGCGAAACGCTGCAACAAACCCTGATCGGTCACGGCAATCACACAGGCATCAACTGCATGGTGGCGATGGTCGTTGCGGTTTTTTTCGCCGTTCAAGCCCAGCACATCGTTCAGGCCAAATTTAGCGCGCAGCATGGCGGTCATGCGACCGGGGATAGCGCGGGTGTTGGGACAAATTAATTTCAAATATTCAAACGCCACCTTGCTCATATGGCGCGTATCGTTCAGCGCGCGTGGCAAAAATCCTGCATCGTCTTTCAGCCAGCGTTGATAGCCGTCTTCGGCAAAGCGGTAGCGTTTCCCTTTGGGCATTTGCTCGGCTCTGGCAACAATGGCTGCGTAGTCAAATCCCGCGATGCTTTGCGCGCCGAATGCGTCCCACGGGGTGCGATTACCCTTGACGCGGTTAGCTTGACGGAGTGCCACTGTTTTGTTGTTAAGGCTATCGTCCAGCGTTTGCGAGAACGGTAAGATGTGCTCGGTTTCCACCTCATTACTCAATAGCATGGCCGCACTGATTTGTGCGCCGGAATAGGGGCAGTGACGATCCGCAGGATCAAAACTTAATTCTTCCCATAAAATCATTTTCTCAATGTCATCGCGCCGTACACGCTCTTCGCTGATCTTCAACACACCCGCAATGTCTTTGCGCAAACGATTATTGCGCTCTTGATTTTTTGCTTGCTGTTTGCTTTCTTCATCACGCTGGTCTTTGCTTTGCTTCAAGTCACGTGCCAGTTCTACAATCACTTCACTGGGATGCCCGTAGCGTTTGATCAGCGCATTCACCACAAGGCGAACCTGGTTCAGCCCGATATGTACGGTGGGGTTGGCGATTTTCCCGTAGCGTTTTTCGTCGCTGTCTTTTGGGTCGTTACTGCCAAAGCCCACATGACGCTGCAAAGGCTCGCCGTAATAGGGCAGTTCCAACAAAATTTCACCCGTAGCCGATGGGCTAATGTGACTGTGATGATCGAAGCCAGCGGCTTGCACGGCCTTGTCGAATGTCACCACATCGCGGCGCAATTCCGGCAGGATGCGCGCCAGAGCCAAAGCACACAAACTACCGTAGCCTGGTTGCAGTCCTGCATTGGCGATGGTTTCGGCGCGCTCTTCATCAATGCCTGTTTCATCTTGCAGCCAACGAATAAGCGTCGCTTCATTTTCTTGTTTAACCAATTGCAGCACGATGGCATCCTGTTTGACTTCGTCAAACTTAAACCACGCTGAACCAAAATGCTTGTCTTCACTCAGAATGGCGCTGGTGGTGTTGCCTTTGAGTTCTTCGCGTTTCGGGTCTTCAAAATTGAACTTGACTGCGCCGCCCACGCCAAGCAATTTTTTGATTTGCGTAAAAGTTCGCTTTCTATTTTCCTCTAACGCGGCAATGAGATCATCGCGCTGTTTCAACGTCAGCGGCTCTTCCTTCAAGCCTTCGCGCAAAATGCGCAGGTTGTTGACCTCCTGATACATGCGAAAGCGTTGTGTGCTGGGCAAGGCTAACGGTGCACGTTCTTCATCCGGCATAAAGGTGCAACGCCCCGGTTTGACAGGCTTGAGCGGACGCTGGTGCAGCAATACATCTTTCAGGTCAGCACGGGCGGCTTCGGTAAAAAGCACCGGATTCAACTCGGCCTGTTTAGCCCATAGCGTATCGAACTCATGCTCGATCATGGCGCGATCAATGTATAGGTCGTAATACTTGTTGATTTTTGTTTTGCCGTCGTCCTTGATGGTTTTATCTTGGTGATAACGGGCGCGGACGGTTTGCCCTACCACATCGCGCTTGTTCAACCATTCACCCACCGTGCGGCAGTTTTCTGTTTTGAGCGTTTCACGCAACTTGCTGATGGCGGTTTTCAATGCGCCACTGTCATTATCTTTTTTGTCCGTCTTGCGATTGCTCTTGAACCCGCGCCGCTGATTGATGTGAAACAGTGCGCGGCCAAATTCGGCAGGGGTGAGTGCATCATCCAGCCCTTTCGCACGCAAGGCAAAAGGGTTCAAGGTTTCCAGCGCTTTGCGCTCCGATTCTTCAGTAGGGAAAAAGCCGTACTCGATGAGCGTACGCATCATGCGCGCTTTACGCTTTAGTAGACGGTCGCGGCGGCGGCGCATGGCGCGCGCTTCGCGACGAGTTACCGCGAGAGAGGAGCCATCTTTGGGATTTCGCCCGTTCGAGAATATACGCACCCCTGCCTTAATCACCGCACAAGGCTGATTGTCTATATTGAGCCGGATCATCGCCCAACCGAGCGAAGTTGATCCCAAGTCGAGTGCCAACCGATAGCGCATTTTATGTAGCATGTTATCTCCCCCTCCGTGAATAAGTGATTCTAGTACGGTTTGCTTGACTGCATCATATTTCCGCACTAGGATGCGCCTCACCAGTAGATTGGGATTTGCGCTCTGGACGCTAACAAGCTGAAAGATGCACCAAATGAAAGAGCCGCTATATGCGGCTCTTTGTTTTTCATGCAAGTTTTTCATACCATGATTTCTACGCTGCCTTTGCTTTGCCTTTACCAAGCCAAGAAGCGACCACTATCCCCACCTCATACAGAATCCACAGTGGGATAGCCAGCATGAGCTGCGACACCACATCAGGCGGAGTAAAAATAGCACCGATGACGAACGCGCCTACAATAACGTAGGGGCGAATCTCACGCAGCTTGGCGGTAGTCACTACTTTCATTCTAACCAACACCACCACGGCTACTGGCACTTGAAAAGTCACACCAAAAGCGACGAACATGCTCAGCACAAAGCTCAGATATTTATCTATGTCAGTCATCACCGCCACACCCTGCGGTGCGGCAGCGGTAATAAAACCGAACACCACCGGGAACACACCAAAGTAGGCAAATGCCATGCCGCTTAAAAATAGCAACATGCTCGCCGTGATGAGCGGCAACACGAGGCGTTTTTCATGCTCGTACATGCCGGGCGCTACAAAGCGCCATATCTGGTACAAAATATAAGGCAGCGCAATCAGAAATGCTGCCATCAACGCTACTTTGAGGGGCACAAAAAATGGCGTGGTGACATCGGTAGCAATCATCTGTCCACCCTTGGGCAGTTTGGCCAGCAAGGGTTGCGCCAACAGCGCGTACAGGTCAGCCGCCCACGGAAACAAGCACGCAAACACCACCGCCAAAGCGACAAAGGAATGCAGCAATCGGGTACGCAGTTCGATTAGGTGGGAAATGAAATTTTCGCTGGTACTCATAAGGGAACCTCTAAAAATCCAGATTTCATCCCAACTGCTGCGTTGCGTAAAAAAATTCCTTGCTTACATATACCCCATATGCGGCGCTGCGAAACTTTTCCCGCGCCTTGCATTTGAGCGAACTCTGAATTTTTAGAAGCTCCCATTAATCAATGGGGAATTTTTTCTGATCAGCAGGAATTGGCTCGACAGCGCTATTAAATTTTTGCATTTGCTGTTCGGCAGTTTGTGCCAACTGCGTCACACTCTGTTCGACGCTGTTAGCTTCCTGCTGAACTTGTTGCTGTAATTGACGAAACTCTTCCACCGCCATGTCACGCGCAATGTCGGCCTTGACCCCATTAACATAGCGTTGTGCGCGCCCCCATAAGTGCCCAAGTGTGCGCGCAACTTTGGGCAAACGTTCCGGGCCGATGACGATGAGCGCAACTACTGCGATCACCATCATTTCGGAAAAACCGACGTCGAACATAAGTGCTCGTCAGGCTATGCGTTGGTGTGGGTTTTATCTTTCACTTCGCCTTCGATGGTGTGCCCACCCTGCTGCACTTGCTTGGGTGACTCTTCCTCGCTTTTCATGCCTTCCTTGAAACCCTTGACCGCACCGCCCAAATCGCTGCCCATATTACGCAATTTTTTGGTGCCGAAAATCAACACCACCACTAACAACACGATCAGCCAATGCCAAATACTGAATGTACCCATTTCTATCTCCTAATGAATTAGTTGCGCCTTACCATAGGCGGGATATTGCCGCCGCCAATAATGTGAATATGCAAGTGAAACACTTCCTGTCCGCCGCCTTTGCCAGTATTAATCACGGTGCGAAAGCCATTCTCCAAACCCTGCTCTTTAGCTAATTTAGGTGCAAGCAACAGCATCTTGCCCAACAAAATAGCATGGCTTTGTTCTGCCTGCGCCAGCGATTCCAGATGCAGCTTGGGAATCAGCATGAAGTGTATCGGCGCTGCCGGGTTAATGTCGTGAAAAGCGAAAAACTCCTCATCCTCATACACTTTACGGCAGGGAATTTCACCGCGTATGATCTTGCAAAAGATGCAGTCGCTCATTTCCGCTTTGCCTTTTCTTCTATGCCCGACAAACCTTCACGCCGCGCTAATTCCTGTAACACATCTTGCGCGCTCAAACCATGCTGTGCCAGCAACACCATGCAATGAAACCACAAGTCGGCGGTTTCATAGACCAAGTGAGTTTTATCCCCCTCTTTACTGGCCAAAATAAGTTCGGTAGCCTCTTCGCCGATTTTTTTTAGAATGGCATCTTCGCCCTTGTTGAACAGTTTGGCGACATAAGAAGTTTCCGGCGCAGCCTGCTTGCGCGCGTTCAGCGTCTCGGTTAATCGTTGCAGAATATCGTCTCTCATTTTTTGTATATTTCGCTGGGAGATTTCAGCACCGCTTCCATTTCCACCCATTGACCCTTTTCCAGCTTGCTGAAAAAGCAACTGACGCGCCCAGTGTGGCAAGCGATGCCGCCGACCTGCTCAATTTGTAACAACAATACATCACCATCGCAATCGAGGCGGATTTCCTTCACCTTTTGCAGGTGACCGGATTCTTCACCCTTGTGCCACAACTTCTTGCGCGAGCGCGACCAGTAAACCGCCTCGCCCAATTCCACAGTGCGTTTGAGCGCGTCTCTATCCATCCACGCCATCATCAACACTCGACCGCTAACGGCATCCTGCGCGATGGCGGAGACCAAGCCGTCTTCCGACCAGTTAACCTTGTTGAGCCATGAATCACTCATAAAATTCTCCGCGTAACTGCTGCGCTTGGTAATGCTTTGTCGAAATGTGGCTCAAAATCCTCATGTATGAACTTATACACTCCGGTTTTTCGCCACACTTCTTCGCGCCTGACCTGCGCTCGCGACGTTGCGCAAAGAATTTTCATAATCGCACCTCTATTCCCTGCTGCGCCATGAATTGTTTGGCCTGCTGCACGGTGTATTCGCCATAGTGAAAAATGCTGGCTGCCAGCACCGCATCTGCGCCGCCCTGTTTGACGCCGTCGGCCAGGTGCTGCAAATTTCCCACGCCGCCGCTGGCGATGAGAGGAATATCCAGCGCATCGGTAACGGCGCGCGTGAGCGCTAAATCAAAGCCGGATTTTTGTCC
>JAYUTK010000017.1:0-7568 GCA_043755195.1 Gallionellaceae bacterium | reverse complement strand
CCGGCAAGGATAGCGACCGCAACCACCCAGAACGCTCTCCGCATTAACTTCGAGAGGATTGAAAATCGCTCATGGTTAAAAATATTCACAATGTATTTCCAGAAAAGCGTTCGTTTGTCATAAAAAATTTTGAAATATATTTATCCTAACAAATCTTTCACCAACTCACGTTCTTCCACTAGCTCGCGAAAACTTTCTTCCATATGCTTGCGTCCCAAGGTGCTGATCGGCAAGCCCTGTACAATTTGGTAAGTGCCATTTTTGCAGGTGACGGGGAAGCCGTAGATGACCCCAGCGGGGATGCTGTAGCTGCCGTCAGACAGTATGCTCATGGTGACCCAATCGTTGCTTTGTGTGCCGAGCATCCAATCGTGTATATGAGCGATGGCGGCGTTGGCGGCACTAGCGGCGCTGGATAGGCCGCGCGCTTCAATGACCACCGCGCCGCGTTTTTGCACTTTAGGAATAAATTCGCGTTCTACCCAATCCTGGTCAGGCAGCATGTCGCGCACTAAACGGCCATTTACTTCGGCATGGTCGAGGTCGGGATATTGGGTGCCGGAATGGTTACCCCAGATGATCATTTTTTTGATGTCTCGTACTGGCTTGAAAAGTTCTTGCGCCACTTGTGCGATGGCGCGGTTATGATCGAGGCGCATCATGGCGCTGAAATTTTTTGGGTCGAGGTCGGGCGCGTTACTCATGGTGATCAGCGCGTTGGTGTTGGCGGGGTTGCCCACCACCAATACTTTGACGTGACGTGCGGCAACCTCATTCAGAATTTTTCCTTGTGCTGAAAAAATCGCGCCATTAGATTCGATTAAATCTTTGCGTTCCATGCCCTTGCTGCGTGGGCGTGCGCCCACCAGCATCACAATTTCCGCATCGCGAAAGGCTATCTTGGGGTCGTCGGTAATGATGATTTGTTGCAGCGTGGAAAAAACGCAGTCTTCCAATTCCATTGCTACGCCGCGCAATGTTTGCTGCGCCTGCGTGATATCCAGTAATTGCAAAATGATGGGCTGGTCATGTCCTAGCATGTCGCCATTGGCGATCCTAAATAGCAGGCTGTAGCTGATTTGGCCTGCTGCGCCGGTGATGGCAATACGGATGGGTGCTTTCAAGGGCTGTCTCCTGTGCAGTTGACTATGGTGCCCCGAACACGAATCGAACGTGTGACCTACCCCTTAGGAGGGGGTCGCTCTATCCACTGAGCTACCGAGGCGTTTTTCGCATTCTAACGTAAAATGCACTGATGCGATTTAAGGAAGTAAGCACCAGCATGAAACGTAAATTACCGCGCACCGTTATTATTCTTGGCCTAGTCAGTTTTCTCAACGATATGGCTTCTGAGATGGTCACGCCATTTATTCCGATATTGATTGCCAGCGTATTGGGCGCAGGGCCGGTCATGCTGGGGCTGGTGGAGGGGGTGGCGGATGCGATAGCCAGTTTCTTGAAACTTTGGGCGGGGCGGCATTCCGACATGCTGGGGGGTAAGCGTAAAAAGTTGATGGTGGCGGGTTACAGCTTGTCGAATCTGGCGCGTCCGTTGATAGGCTTGGTATCAAGCTGGGGCGGGCTGCTGTTATTACGCAGCATGGATCGCATCGGCAAGGGTGTACGTGGCGCGCCACGCGATGCGCTGCTGGCGGATGCTGTGGATCAGGATATGCGTGGCTATGCTTTCGGTTTTCATCGTGCGCTGGATAACGCCGGAGCAGTGGTGGGGAGCTTGCTGGCGGTAGCGGCGCTGACCTGGGCAGGGCTGAGTGTCAGTGAGGTTATTTTGTGGTCAGCCGTGCCAGGTGTGCTGGTGCTGGCGCTGTTGATTTTTGCAGTGCGCGAACCGCCCCGCCCCGCGATGCTGCCGCATAATGTACTAGCGCCGTTGGCTTGGTCATCCTTGTCGCATCCTATGCGGCGCTATTTGTGGGTGCTGGCATTGTTTGCTTTTGCCCGCGCTTCGGAGGGGTTTATTTTGTTGCGCGGCCACGAGATGGGCTTGAGCGTGGTGCAGATACTATTATTGTGGATGACATTAAATTTGACCAAGGCGATTACCTCAACTTATGGCGGGCGCATGGCGGATCGCTTGGGCTTGGACAAGCTGACCATGATAGGCTGGCTGGGCTATGGCTTAAGCTTTTTGGCTATCAGCCAAGTCAGTCAGATAAGCACACTATGGATGGCCGTCATCGGCTATGGTTTGGTGACAGGCTTGAGCGAGGGTTCTGAGCGCGCCTTAATCAGTATCCATGCCAATGAAAATGAGCGTGGTACCGCCTTCGGCTGGTATCATCTTGCGGTTGGATTGAGCGCGATTCCAGCAGGTGTGTTGTTTGGCGCGCTATGGCATTACTGGGGCGCGGGAACCGCGTTTTTGTGTGCCGGTAGCTTGGCGCTGATTTGTGTGTTGTTGCTGTTACGTTTGAAATTGGGGAAGATGACATGAAATGGATCGCACTATTATTGCTCGCGTTGGGCGTCTTTGGTTGGCTGATGGCAAACCAGCTGGTTCGTGCTGGCGTTGTGCCGAGTGTAGGAGAAGCGGCGCCGGATTTTAATCTGCCGGATCAGAACGGCCAGATGCATAGCCTGCAAGAGTATGCGGGTAAATGGCTGGTGTTATATTTTTACCCCAAGGACGATACGCCGGGTTGCACCAAGGAGGCATGCGCCTTCCGCGATGATTTGCATAAGCTGGTAGAGCTGGACGCGCAAGTGGTCGGCATCAGTGTGGATGACAGCAGCAGCCATGCCGCATTCGCCAAGAAATACAATTTGCCATTCCCTCTGCTGTCAGACAAGAGTGCCGAGGTGGCTGAGCGTTATGGCGTGTTGTTGAATCTGGTATTTAGTAAAGTAGCCAAGCGCTATACTTTTCTGATAGACCCGCAAGGCAAGATTAATAAAGTGTATGACAAGGTGGATACCTCACGCCATTCAACAGAAATTATCGAAGACTTGAAACGGGTGACGGGTAAGAAATAGAGATAGCCGGCTATGTATTCATCACAAGAGACGTGATTTATCCCCCGCAACAAATCCGCTCAATGGCCTAGCCATACCTTTTCCTAAAGCCATGACCTTGAATAAATCCCCCATTTCTGCCGGGCTGGTCAGTTTTTGCAGTTGGGATGAAAGCGGCAGATAGTCGAGCACACTTTCTGGGGGGGTCTCCGCCAATATATTTGTGATGCCGCAATTAATCAAAAAGTGCGCTTGCGTGGTGTAGCCATAGAGATGCAGGTCGGCCTCTATGGCCGCTTCGGCGATAGCGGTGAAATCTACATGCGCGGTAATGTCCTGCAAGCCGGGCAAATAAAAGGGATCGTCGTGTGCATGATGGCGGTAGTGGCACATCAGCGTGCCGTTGTTGCGTTGTGGATGATAATACTCGCGGGCACCAAAGCCGTAATCAATAAACAGCAATACGCCTTGTTGTAAGCGTGTGCTCAGGCTGTTTACTAAGCCGCGGGCAGCGAGTGAAATTTCGCTCAGAGTGTCGTCCGGCAAGCTGATCTGTTGTGCCAGATGGTGCAAGGTCGGATTGTTGGGCAATCGTTCCTGCCACACGAATTCATTTTTTTTACTGGCCACTTCTTCACTGGCTACGCCGCGCTCAAGAATGCTCGCATCAGTCCAGCGCACTAGATGCACGGGCAACGCATCCAGCACTTCGTTCGCGATCAGCGCGCCGGAAATGTTATCTGGCAGCGCATCCAGCCAATGTATGCGGCTCATTAAATGTGGCAGGCGTTGGCGCAACAGCGCTTGCTGCCGGGCGCGTAGATCGGCGCTGACTTCCAAAATATCATAACGATCAGGCAAATGATTTTGCCGTTCCAATTCGCTCAATATATCTACCGCAAGCTTGCCGCTTCCCGCACCTAGCTCAATAATTTGAGGTGTGCTGTGCGCCATAATCTCCATCAATTGACGCGCTAATGTGCGACCAAACAACGGAGAAATTTCGGGCGCAGTGACAAAATCTCCGGCAGCTCCCAGCTTGAACGAGCCCGCGCTGTAATAGCCTAATCCCGGCGCGTATAGCGCCAACTCCATGAAGCGTGAAAAAGGTATCCAGCCACCTTGTAGCTCGATGTCGCGGTGGATGAGTTGGCACAGTTGGCTGCTGTGGGCCTGGGCTTCCGGGGAAGGAGTGGGTAAAGAGAGTATGGTAGCTCCTATGATTTTTCGTCATGTAAAAATTTGATGTTTGCATATCATACATGCGCAGCACACAAAAATTTTCGCTATGCCTTGCCCTACTCAAAAATTTGAATTTTGGCCCTAAATTTCTGCAAGTTAATCACCATGCATGACAAACAACATTAGCTAAATTATGCAATCCCTTATTTATTAAGTATATTTAATTTCCATTAAGACTCTGCGCTAAGCCATTGTCCTGTAAAGAAAAAGCTTGAATTTCCACTTGACCACGGAACACTTATCCCTTATAGTTGTTGTAAGTGGTAAAAAGTGGGTAAAAGTGGGAGATTAAGGAAATGTTTCAGGGAGCGGCACAACTCAATTTGGATAGTAAGGGCAGACTTGCGATACCCGCTCGGTATCGCGATATGTTGCTCGGCATTTGCGCGGGCAATCTGGTGCTGACCGCTGATGCTGATGGCTGTCTGTTGTGCTACCCGCAACCTGAGTGGCAACCGATACGCGACAAGCTGCTCAAGCTATCCGCGCTCAATCCAAAAATCCGTGCCTTGCAACGCCGTCTGATCGGTTACGCCGAAGATGTGGTGATGGATGGCGCTGGGCGCGTGCTTATTTCTCCAACCTTACGTAGCTACGCAGTGCTGGATAAGCGCGTGATGCTGGTCGGTCAGGGTAATAAATTTGAATTGTGGGACGAGGCAAAATGGCAGGCGCAACAGGAGGCGGCGCTGTCGTTCTTGAATGGTGAATTGCCGCCGGAACTTGAGGGATTTTCCTTGTGATGACAGGCGGGGTGGGCGCAGGTTTGTCCCACGTCACTGTCCTGTTGCACGAAGCTGTTGATGCACTCGCAATAAAGCAGGATGGCATTTATGTGGATGGCACTTTCGGGCGCGGCGGACACAGTGCGCTAATACTAGAGCAGTTGAGTGGCGCAGGAAGATTAATTGCGCTGGACAGGGATCCGGCAGCGGTGGCGGTAGGTAATAAGTGGCGCGATGCGCGCTTTCAGATGGTGCATAGCGCATTCGCACAATTGACAGAGGTGTTGCGCGCGCTGGCGATTGAAAAAGTGGATGGCATTCTGCTTGATCTGGGCATGTCATCACCGCAACTGGATGATGAGCAGCGCGGTTTCAGTTTTCGATTTAATGCGCCGCTGGATATGCGTATGGACACCAGCGCCGGGCAGACTGCGGCAGAGTGGCTGGCCACGGTGGACGAAGGTTTTTTAAAGGAGGTGATATATGACTATGGCGAGGAACGGTTTGCTGCACAGATTGCAAGAGCGCTTGTTGCTGCGCGCCAGGAGCAGCCAGTTACCACTACGCGCAGGCTTAGCGAAATCGTGGCTCAGGCGGTACGAACGCGCGAGCCCGGTAAAAACCCGGCGACACGCACCTTTCAAGCTCTACGGATTTACCTCAACCAGGAGCTCGAAGAGATCGCGCGGATTTTGCCGCAGTGTGTGGAATGCCTGAAGCCGGGAGGGCGTATCGTGGTAATCAGCTTTCATTCATTGGAAGACCGCATAGTGAAGCGATTTATGCGTGACATGGCGCAGGGCGATAAATTGCCGCGAAATTTGCCGATACGCGCTGTCGAGATAGCTGAGGGCAAGCTGAAATTAATTGGTCGCGCAATTCGTGCAGCAGCGCATGAGGTGGAGGCTAATCCGCGAGCGCGTAGCGCGGTGATGCGGGTGGCGGAGCGCATGGGGGAAGTAAATGCGGATACCTAGTTCGAGGATGGCGTCGTTATTTTTTTTGTTGATGGTCGTAGTGTGCGCGCTGAGTGTTGTGGTGTCGCAGCACAATGCACGTAAATTATTTATAGAGTTGCAAAAAGAGAAGGATAGAGCGCAGCAAATGGAAGTGGAGTGGGGGCAGTTGCAGCTTGAATTAAGCACATGGGCGATGCCGGCGCGGGTGGAGAAAATTACCGCCAGCAAATTGCAAATGCAGATGCCGCAGAGCGAGCAAGTCCGATTTATTCGCGTCAACATGGTGCGTGGAAGTGAATTTTGAATTACGCCACTAGCAAACAAACTCCAGGGGTTATCGCATTGCCGCCTTGGCGCTCGCGTACCTTGCTCGCATTGTTGTTGCTGTCCTTGTGTGCGTTGGTGGCGCGGGCGATCTATCTGCAAGGAATTCATAATGATTTTTTGCAGCTAAAGGGAGATGCGCGATATGGTCGGGTGATAGATATTCATGCCCATCGCGGCATGATAACTGACCGGCATGGAGAGCCGCTTGCCATCAGCACACCCGTAGAGTCGGTGTGGGCCAGTCCGCCTGATGTAGAGGCTACACCGCGACAAATAAAACAGTTGGCGCAGATCGTGGGTATGAATGTCAAGGAAGTTAAAAGCAGAATCTTGGATAGCGAGCGTGACTTTGTTTATCTCAAGCGCTTGCTGCCGCCGGAGCAGGCTGGAAAAATTATGGGATTAGAAATTCCTGGTGTAGCGCTGCAACGCGAATACCGTCGCTATTATCCAGCTGGCGCAGTGACTTCGCATCTGCTGGGTTTTACTGATCTGGATGACAATGGACAAGAAGGTTTGGAGCTGGCATTCCAAAAAGGCTTGGCTGGTCAGGTCGGTAGTCAGCGTGTCATCAAGGATAGGCGTGGTCATGTGGTCGAAGATGTAGCTAGCATACGCCTACCCAAATCAGGTAGCGATCTGGTGTTGAGCATAGATAGCAAAATGCAATATCTGGCCTATCGTGAAATCAAGCAGGCGGTGGAGCAGCATCACGCTAAGTCCGGCTCCATCGTGATGCTGGATGCGAACAGTGGCGAGGTGCTGGCGCTGGCCAACTGGCCTAGCTACAACCCCAATAACCGCGCTAAACCCGCACTCAATATTTTGCGTAACCGTGCTGCAACCGATTTGTTCGAACCGGGTTCGACCATGAAGCCGTTCACAGTAGCAGCGGCGCTGGACTCAGGAAAAATATCGCCAACAACGCGCATCAATACCGAGCATGGCGTGATGATAGTTGATGGAAGAAAAATACATGACACTCACCCCGAAACGATGCTGACCGTGTCGGAGGTTATACAAAAATCCAGCAACATTGGTACGGCCAAAATAGCCTTGTCACTAAAGCCTGAAACCCTCTGGCATAGCCTGGATGCAGGGGGTTTTGGGGCGGTAACCGGCAGCGCATTTCCAGGTGAAGTGGGTGGCAGGCTGCGCGACTACAAAACCTGGCGTCCGATTGATCAAGCCACCCTGTCCTATGGTCATGGTATCTCTGTCAGCCTGTTGCAACTGGCGCGCGCCTATACGATGTTTGCTAACGGGGGAGAGTTGTTGCCGGTGTCACTACTCAAGTTGGACAAACCAGTGATTGGTCAGAAAGCCATTTCCGCAACCACGG
>JAYUTK010000016.1:0-27025 GCA_043755195.1 Gallionellaceae bacterium | reverse complement strand
CCTTCCCGTCACCGTTCACATCCGCCAACGGCCTAGGATGGATGGTTTCATTATTCCATCCAGTTGCACTGTTAAAATAATTGGATAGCCATAACGTCTGGGGTGTAAAGCCAGTAGCTGAGTCCTTCCATCCCATCGTCGTGGCAGGCAACAAACATGTCCCATCTCCTGCGCACTCGGTGAGAGTTGTCAGCCGCGACCTCTGCGTCGCTGCGCTAATGTCATAAGCCAAGCGATAATCTTTCACCAGCGTATCCACATTGTTAACCTTGGCATAAGTCTGCACATTGGCCAGCCGCAACATGGTTTTTATCACTGAGCCCGCCTAGAACATAGGCGTAATATCAGAGCGGGTTTGATAAACAAAACGCACAGAGTTGTAAGGCGCAATTGCTGCGGCTGTATTGCCGGTATAGTCAATTCGCAACGGTGCGTAGTCCCCGTTAGCGTTAGGAATGCGCTTCGTCACTCCATCTTCGGTGTAGCTGATGGTGAGATAGTTACCCACCGTGTCGGAAATTTTATTGGCCGCATAAACTCTGACATCAGCCTTGCCTTGCGCTTCAATGCGAGAATCAACCGTGTTGCCGAATTCGATGATCTGCCCGGCTTTAGTCTGGGCCACAAAATACGCCGGGCCGCTGCCTGCGACTCCATATGAAACAACTTTGGTAAAACTTTCACGCTCGGTGCGGTATTCGGTGCCGTTGGCACCATAGGCGCCGATGACGCCATTGGCATTAGGAACGACCACCAGACGTTGCCCATCCATGCAGTATTTATCACTGCTGTTGTAGTTGACACCGTCCACCACGCCATCTTGTATCAGGGTGCGTCCGCAACGATAAATAGCGGATAGCCCACCCAAAGACCAGCCCATACCCAACATACCATTGCCGCCTTGGCTGGAATAACCAAGCGAAAGAGAGGGAGCCATGCCGGACGTGCCGGGCGGGACTTCGATGGGAATATTAAAATTCGCCGCGCCCGTTGGGCTGACGTTAAAGCTGACCGGGGTTTCAAAGCGTTCGACAGCGGAGCTGGCGGTAGAGTAGCCCAGCAAGACAGCAAAAATGAATGCGAACGGAACGACATGCCCACGGATGGGCCGGTTGTGATGCAGTGCCATGATTGTTTCCCCTTAGATTGATTGTGCGGCGACGTACCCTAACCTTGCAAAACTTCAACTCACTTGCTTTTTTCGGATTGCATCATGAAATCTGGTTTTGTGCAATGAGTAAAATAATATAGGGCGTCTCCAATGTTGTTCACTTAACCGTTCATGGTGAGCTTGTCGAACCACGAGCCACTCATCCAAAGCCCTTCGACAAGGCCTTTAGTCCTGAGCGCAGTCGAAGGGTCAGGGCGAATGGAAATCTTTTTTAAGTGAACAGCATTGAGGACGCCCCTAAAAATTCAAAATGCTATTGATTCGGCATGGTGAAGTTTTAACTCCGTTCGGGCTGAGCTCGTCGAAGCCTATTCACCTTTCGACAGGCTCAAGGCGAACGGACTTCAAACATAATCTGGCCGGATCAATAAGCAAAAACGGGGGTATAGCGCGCCAATGATTTTGATAAACGCCACAGCTTCCACGACGCGCTGCGTGTCAGTGTAAAACGCCGCGCCCCACCCGCACCGGACACATCCAGCGCAAGCCGGGCGATATGCCCGGCACGTAGCGCATCACGCAAAGGTGCCATACAAGTTTGTTCGAGATCCAACACTGCGTCACGCCATGCAGTCAGGTCATGTTGCTGCAATGCTCGGCTCAATCCTTCATAAACAAAAAGCGCGTCACTCCCATTGTCATTGCTGATTCGACTCAGACCTGCCGGCAAAGCCGTATGGGGAATGTCTGCGGCCTGTGCGAATGCCGCTGCCAGCGGGCTGTCACCGGCCATTCTGGAATATCTCCGCGCCAATTCTTGTGCCGCGTTTCCGCCGCCCCACAACCATATGCTGTTGATAAGCTGCTCTCCTCGTGACTCACGCGCTCGATTCACCTCATGTTCAAAAAACAGCATTTGAATTTCGTTGAAGACGCGGTGCCAGCGCAGCGCGTCCGGCCCTTGCGGTAGATGTGCGCGGAGATTTCTACCCGCCACTTGCGCCAGCGAGCGGGTTGTCATGTCGGGGATGCTGTCCAGTTGCAGATACCAACGCTGCGGGTGAGGCGCAAAAAAGCGCAGACCTTCATCAGAAAAATGTGCATTCAGGCTGGCGCATAGCTTTGTTGTTTCATCAGAATCAAGCGACACATCGGGTTGCAGAATCATGTGTTCGCGCTGCATCAGGATATGCACCGGGTCGGCGCGCAGCCAGTAGCTATTGCCGGGCAGCATCCCGTCTGCCAGCAAGGTGATCGGTGCAATAGCTTGTTCGGCCACCCCAAACGCATCGCACAGCCATGCTTCCAACGTATTTTCCACCAAAGGATCGGCTTCTGCGCGCGCCAGCAGCCACTCCAGCGCGGGTAGCGCCAGCCCGGCACAGGCTTCGCTAGCCACCTCTTGGGGCAAGAATAAATCGGGGACTAGCAGATGAATATTGATGGGCATGGGCGAAGTTTAACCCAGATAATCCATTCAGACGCGAGATGATGGCAAGGCAATTTTTGAGGCGGTTTTGTAGCTTGGGAGATGCCAATGGTTATTCCACTGGCGACGAGTAAGTGGCAAAAATGACCGCAAAACGTCAGCAAGAAATGGACGATGCCCATTTATTGATCCGGCCAGATTATGTTTGAAGTCCGTTCGCCTTGAGCTTGTCGAAAGGTGAATGGGCTTCGACGAGCTCAGCCCGAACGGAATTAAAACATCACCATGCCGCAGCATTGAGGAATTCCGTTTACACAAAATTCGGAACCACCCCATTCTCTCCACTCACCTGAGCTGCTTTGCCAAAACAACCCAATTCGGTTATCTTGTGGTCATGAATTGTCTGGAGGTCAATATGAACGCAATAGCACCCAAGTTGATTAAAAAACTGCAACAACTTCCGCAGCAAAGATTGGCCGAGGTGGAAGATTTTGTCGAGTTTTTAGCGGCGCGTGAGATACGCTCTGCTGCCGCTGTTCATTTGGGTGAATCATTATCCAAACTCGACGGAATGAACCTGCCGCCACTATCTGACGAAGAAATCGACGCAGAGATTCAAGCGGCTCGCAAAGAACGTGCAGCAAAACGCAGTTAGCGTGCGGATAGTCCTCGATACCAACACGCTGGTTTCCGGCGTGATCTCTCCGGGTGGCGCACCACGCCGTCTCCTCGATGGTGCAAGAACACAAACATTCGAACTGTGCAGCAGCGCCGTACTCATGACGGAATTGCTGGACGTGCTTTCTCGCGAGAAATTCGCGGTACGCTTGGCTCAAGCCGGGTTAACTCCGTTGAGCATCGTCAGAGAATTGATGCGCCTAGCGTATATGGCTTCACCGACAAACGTGCCACGTGTTATCGTAAACGATCCCGATGATGACCATGTGCTCGCTTGCGCATTGGCAGCACAAGCAGATTTGATTGTCTCTGGTGACAAACACTTGCATAGCCTCGGAGGACAATACCAAGGCATTCGCATCGTTAACGCTGCCGCAGCGATGGGCTTGATTCCGGCATAATCTTAAAAACAGCAGTTGAATTTTTTGTAGGTCGGGTTTCAACCCGACATGTCGGGCTAAAGCCCGACCTACCAGTCTCACCCAAATGGTAAAAGTAATTTGAAATAAAATTTCAGCCTGTTCAATGGATTGCTTTTTAAATCGGGTGGTTAACTGCGGTTTCTAGGATAATAGAGCAACAGGAAAGATTGATGTGTCAATGCAAGACTTGGCTCCACCGTTTTGCATTCACACAAAATTCAGGACACCCTCCGCGCTTGTGGCAAACTAGCAACCCTTCACATTTAAATTTACTCACCTTGCGCCCCTACGAACTCTTCATCGGCCTGCGTTATACCCGTGCCAAGCGACGCAACCATTTCATTTCCTTCATCTCGCTGATTTCCATGTTGGGCATCGCATTGGGTGTGGCGGCTTTGATTATTGTGCTGTCTGTGATGAATGGCTTTCAGAAAGAAATACGCGCACGAATGTTGGGCATCACACCCCACCTTCAAGTGGTGAGCGATAGCGGGTCGCTGCTCACATGGCAATCAACATTGGACATGGTCACTCATCACCCGGCTGTAGTGTCTGCCGCGCCTTATGTCAGTGGACAAGGCATGTTGTCGTTGAACGAGCGGGTGCAGGGTGTGATGGTGCAGGGCATAGACCCGCTGGCGGAAGATAAGCTGACGCAATTAAGCACAAAAATGAAAGAGGGAAATCTGGCGAGTCTGCATCCGGGGGAATTCGGCATCGTGCTCGGCTCTGATTTGGCACGCTCACTGGGCGCACAGTTGGGCGAGAAAATTTTGTTACTCACTCCGCAGGGGCAGATTACTCCGGCTGGCATGATGCCGCGCCTGAAGCAATTTCGCGTGGTGGGTATTTTTGAAATTGGCATGGCACCCTATGACAACGCACTGGCCTTGATTAACATCAACGACGCGCAAAAATTGTATCGCATGGGTGATGCGGTCACAGGCATCAGCGCTCGTGTGCAGGAGGTTGATCTGGCGCCACGTATCGCGGCTGAACTGGGGAGAAATCTGCCGAACGACACCTACGCCAATGACTGGACGCGGCAAAATTCAAATTATTTTATTGCCGTGCAAATGGAAAAGAAAATGATGTTCATTTTTCTCTTGCTGATCGTGGTAGTGGCCGCCTTTAACATTGTTTCTACGCTGGTGATGGCGGTCACCGACAAGCAGGCCGACATTGCTATCCTGCGGACACTGGGCGCATCTCCAGCCAGCATTATGAAAATATTCATGGTGCAAGGCGTCATCATCGGCTTGATCGGCATGTTGCTGGGTGTAATCGGCGGAGTTGTGATCGCGCTTAATGTCGGCAGTATTGTGTCTTTTATTGAACATCTGTTTGGTGTGCAATTCCTGGCCAAGGATGTTTATTTCATCAGCGATGTGCCATCGGATTTGCAGCGTAGCGATGTGCTGATCGTAGCAGCCGTTTCTTTTATTATCAGCCTGCTCGCGACGATCTACCCAAGCTGGCATGCTGCCCAGACTCAACCGGCGGAGGCGTTGCGCTATGAATAGTCAGAGAATGGAAGCGGTCATTTCGTGCCGTGATTTACGCAAGATTTTTACCCAAGGCGATCTATACGTCCCAGTGTTAAACGGCATTAACTTGGATGTCATGCGCGGTGAACGCATCGCCATAGTCGGCGCGTCTGGCTCAGGCAAAAGTACGCTGCTGCATTTATTGGGTGGATTAGACGGTGCAAGCGGCGGAGATGTCGTCATACTCGGTCAGAATATCCACGCCATGAACGAAGCGCAGCGTGGCATCTTGCGTAATCGGGCGCTGGGTTTTGTTTATCAATTTCATCATTTGTTGCCGGAATTTACGGCGTTGGAAAATGTTGCGATGCCGCTGTTGATCCGAGGCATGAAGCTGGAAGAGGCCAAACCCATTGCCGCGAACCTGCTCGGCTTGGTTGGGCTGGCTCAGCGCACGGCGCATCTGCCCGCCGAGCTATCGGGTGGCGAACGTCAGCGCGTGGCTGTGGCGCGCGCACTGGTCACAGAGCCAGCTTGCGTGTTGGCGGACGAACCCACCGGCAATCTGGATCGCGCCAGCGCCCAAGCGCTGTTTGAATTGATGCAGGAACTCAACACACGATTGAACACCAGCTTTATCGTGGTGACACACGATCTGGAACTGGCGAGCAAGATGCAGCGACAGATGCGACTGGTGGATGGAATACTTCAGGATGCGTGACGTTGGCGCGCCGCTTCGAATAAACAAATCGCGGTAGCTGCCGCCACGTTCAATGATTCAACACGCCCCGGCATAGGGATGGTGATGCGCTGATTGGCCGCTGCCAGCAAGTTGTCCGATAATCCCGCACCCTCATTGCCGATGGCAAAGGCCAGCTTACCGCGCAGATCACAGCTATATAAATTTATTGTTGCTGCAAGCGCGGTAGCCAATATCTTGCCGGGAAATTCTGCCACCACAGCCAGCAAATCAATATTTTCATGGATGCTGAGGGCAAAGTGTCCACCCATACCAGCGCGCAATACCTTGGGTGACCATGCGTCGGCGCAGCCTGGGGATAAAAATACTGCATCACAACCGGCTGCCGCAGCCGAGCGTAAAATTGAACCGAGGTTGCCGGGATCCTGAATGTCTTCTAACAGCAAACAGAAATGACTCTGTGCAGCAGCGACTTTGGGTTGAGGCAGTGCGATCAAGGCGAGGATGCCGGATGGCGTTTTTAATTCAGACAGTTCGGCGAACAGGTTGCTGTTTAATTGCGTCAGCGCTACATCGGACAGATTTTTCAACAGCGCCGATATTTCGCATTCTTGTATTGCAGATTCTGATATCAGCACATGCTGCGGTTTATTTCCACTGGATAAATAACTTTGAACGAGGTGAGCGCCGTTCAACAAGGTCTGCCCCGATATTTTTCGCTGACGTGAAGAGCTAACAAGCTTCTTCATCACTTTGAAAAATTCATTGTCGCGGGAGGTGATATTTTTCACGCTTGAAAGTTTTTCAACCCGAATAATCTATACATTAACCCGGATAAACCATTAGGCCGTTCGTGGTGAGCCTGTCGAACCACAAGATGCGCGAGAACCAGCCCTTCGACAAGGCCTTTAGTCCTGAGCGCAGTCGAAGGCTCAGGGCGAACGGGTATCTGGAAATCACGCTGGGATGTGCCTAATGGATTATCTGGCATTAAGGCAGAAGTTTTTTCACTACTGCCATGAGCGGCGCATTATCTGAATGCAGCTTCAGTGCTTCTTGCAAAATTTGGGCCGCTTCTTTTTTATCCCCTTTTACCCATAGCACTTCGCCGAGATGCGCGGCGATTTCCGGGTCTTGATTCGCAGCATAAGCGCGGCGCAGAAACTCCTCACTTTTGGCTAAGTTACCTTGGCGATAATGCCCCCAGCCCACGCTATCCATAATGGCAGCATCACCCGGAACAAGTTGGTAAGCCTTCTCTACTAATTGCATTCCCTCTTCCACGCGCTCATTGCGATCCAACAAACTGTAGCCCAGTGCGTTATAACCATGCGCGTAATCAGGCTTGATCTGAATCAATTTTCGGATCATCTGTTCAAAAGTTTCACGCTTGCCGATCTGCTCGGCCAGCATCGCTGTTTCATATAACAACTCAGGAAGGTCGGGTGATTTTTCAAGGCTCTGCGACAGTAACTGATATGCCGCATCTTGCTGCTTGGCATCGCGCAACATTTGCGCTTCAAGTATCAACAATTGTGTACGCTGCGAATCAGACTCAGCATCTATCTGATGCAATTTTTGGCGAGCTTCTTCCAGCTTACCCGCTTTGCTAAGCAAGTAAGCGGTGCGTAATTGGGCGGAATATTCATACTCGCCACCCTCTACTTTGAGATAGTTTTGTAAAGCTGCCTCGCTATCTTTTTTTGCTTCGCTCACTTGGCCGAGATAGTAATACACCGCGTCCGGATCTTTTTTCCCATTAGTCAGCGTCTGCTGCAACTCTTTTTCGGCACGGTCAAATTCGCCCATCTCCAACGATAACAAGGCGACCGCAAATGTCAGTTCAGAGCTGTCAGGATAGATGGCTAGTAACCATTGAAATTCCGTGCGCGCCAATGAATACTGTTTTTGTTCCATCAGGGCGCGGGCATAAAATAAACGTACTTCTTTGTTGTCGGGGTATGCCGCAAGATATTTTTTTAGTACTGTTAATCCCTGTTGTGGCGACTGTCCCAGTAATAATTGCGCGAGGAGTTGCGCAGCTTTATCCCACTCTGGACGCAAATCATAGGCCAAGCGCGCTTCTGCTAATGCTTCATCTGGTTTGCTGGCAGCCGCAGCTAGTTGTGCTAACACCCAGTGAGACTCTGCCACTCGCGGATAGGGTTGTGCTAAATCTTGGAGCAAGCTGTAACTAGCTCCTTTGTCTGGGAGTCGAGTTAGCAGGGGGAAAATTTGAAGAAAAATTTCACCTACATGATCTGGGTTAGTCACTAGCAAATTTACCAAATGCGGGCGCGCCTCATCCAGCTTGCCATTTCCCAGCAACAGAGTAGCCACCATTTGCTGCGCTCGTAATGAACCCGGCTCCAGCTTTTGCCAGAGCTTGGACATTTCCCTGGCCTGCTCTAGTTGGCCTGACTCAAACGCCAAATAGGTGGCATAACGCGCCACACGCGGATCTTGTGTGGTATGAGCCAATTCAACATAAGTCTGTACAGATAACTTAGCTTTTCCGCGTTGAGCCGCTACATCTGCCAGCAGCAATCCAAACAACACTTGCTCGGTCAATTCCTGCTTGGGTAAATCTGCTTGGGTTTCCGCGGCAGCGGAAGGTTGCGGCACAATCACGGTACTCTGCCGAGGTGAATGAGCACAGGCGGTTAGCGCGAGCAGCAAAAAAATAATGGTGTTACGTTTCAAGCTATTCATAAACTTTACCCCAAGTGGCTTCAACTCACGTTCGAGTGCAGCAAGATTATACTAGACTCGTTTAAGACACACACCATGCAGTGTAAGTTTTGCAGTATTCCGGGTGTGCCCTGTTGTCCCAAAATTGCATAAAAATTGCATAGAAGATTGGTGTCGCCCTGTGTAAAATACGACCCAAATACACTTCCGCATGACAATCATCCAGCCAAAATTTATTCAGCTATATCAAGCCAGTGATCTTCAGCTTCGTGCTGAATTGAGCGCTGGATTGCTGGCCGACTCCGCCTATACTGCGCCCAAATATTTTTATGATGCGCTGGGTTCAAAGCTGTTTGCTGCCATATGTGAACTGCCGGAATATTATCTGTCGCGCACTGAGGCTGAAATTTTTGATACTCATTTAAATGAGATTGTTGAAGCAGCTGGAACGGGGAGGGCCCTGATTGATCTGGGCGCGGGAAATTGTGCAAAAGCGGCGAGTTTATTTGCGGCGTTGCAACCTGTGCAGTATGTACCCGTGGATATTTCCGTAGATTTTTTACGCGCTGCGGTGGGTGATTTGCAACAGCGTTACCCGCATATTCAAATGACTGCTTTGGGGATGGATTTTTCCAGCGCCTTGCAGTTGCCGGATGTGGTGCAGAAAAGCAAACGATTATTTTTTTATCCCGGCTCATCTATTGGCAATTTTACGCCCGCTGAAGCTGTGGAATTTTTCCGACGCTTGTACACAGCCTGTGACAGTGAAAGCGGCGTGCTGATCGGCGTAGATTTAATCAAAGACCAGAAAGTTTTGAATGCAGCTTATAACGACGCACTGGGCGTGACTGCGTCCTTTAACCTGAATTTGTTATTGCACCTGAATCAAGTGCTAGGCACGAATTTCGATATTCGTCAGTGGCAACATTACAGTTTTTTTAACGCTGCGCAAAATCGTATAGAAATGTACCTCGAAGCTAAGCGCGCATTGACCGTCAACTGGCCGAGTGGCGAACGTCGCTTCGCTGAGGGCGAGCGCATTCACACCGAGAATAGTTACAAATACACGCCCGATAACTTTGTGCAACTGCTGCTGCAAGCAGATTTCCGGGTGACCCGCACCTGGAGTGATGCGCGCAATTGGTTTATGGTGTGTCATGCGCACACGGTGCGCTGACGCACAGAGAGTCGCCATCCCATGAAGTAGCCTTACCGGCATAACGAATCAACCGGAGGCCACATGAGTGAAAAGTACGACGCGATTATTATCGGTACTGGACAGGCCGGCCCAGCCTTGGCTGTCCGCTTGGCTAAGGCCGGCAAAAAAACCGCCATCATCGAGCGCAAGCTGTTTGGCGGCACCTGTGTGAATGTCGGCTGCGTGCCGACCAAGACTTTGGTGGCGAGCGCGCGCGCGGCTTATCTAGCGCGTCGCGCTGGGGATTTCGGCGTGATGATAGACGGCGCTGTCCGGGTGGACATGGCACGGGTCAAGGCGCGTAAGGATGCCGTGGTCAAGCAATCCAGTGAAGGCCTTACTGCCTGGATCAACGGCACACCCAATCTCACGGTGATCGAGGGGCATGGCCGTCTTGAAAGTGCCCATGCCGTCCGGATCAACGAGACTGTGCTGGAGGCACAACAGATTTTTCTTAACGTCGGCGCGCGGGCCTCGGTGCCAGACATACCGGGGCTGTCTGACATCGCTTATCTGACCAATTCCAGCATGATGGACATTGATTTTCTGCCTGAGCATCTGATCATTGTCGGCGGGAGCTACATCGGCCTGGAGTTCGCGCAAATGTACCGCCGCTTCGGCAGTCGCGTCACGATCATCGAGAGCGGGGCACGGTTGATTGCGCGGGAAGATGAAACAGTTTCTGCGGCGATTCAGACTATTCTGGAGGGTGAAGGAATTGACATCCGGCTTAACGCCGAACGCCTGAACGTGGCCAAGCACGGTAAAGGCATCACGGTGAATTTGAGTTGTGCAAAGGTTTCAGAAAAAATAACCGGCTCACATTTGCTGCTCGCGGTGGGGCGGATACCCAATACCGCCGACCTAGGGCTGGATCAGGCCGGTATCAAAACCGACGAACACGGCTACATCGTGGTGGATGACCAACTGCGCACCAACGTGGCGGGAGTCTGGGCGCTGGGAGATGCCAATGGCCGGGGTGCGTTCACGCACACCTCGTACAACGACTACGAAATCGTCGCGGCCAATCTGCTCGATCACGGCAAGCGCCGCGTGACCGACCGTATTCCGGCCTACGCGCTGTACATAGACCCGCCGCTGGCACGGGTCGGGTTGACCGAGCGTGAGGTCATAGCCTCGGGACGCCCGGCTCTGGTCGGCAGGATGTTGATGAGCCGCGTTGGCCGCGCGCGCGAGCGGGGTGAAACGCTGGGCAACATGAGTGTGCTGGTGGATGCAGAAACCAAAAAAATCCTCGGCGCGGCGCTGCTGGGCATCGAAGCCGACGAAGCGATCCATGCGCTCCTCGACATCATGTACGCCGATGTCCCTTATACCGTGATCCAGCGGGCGATGCACATACATCCCACCGTTTCGGAATTGATCCCGACACTATTGGGTGATCTCAAGCCGCTGGTTTAGGAGTTGTCAGCACAGGTTCTGAACCCGACAAAAATATCATCCCGCTCCGGCATGAAAAAATTGCGATAGCGCGGTGAACGTATTCGTGGTTGAGTGGCAAACGATGCGCCGCGTAACACCTGATGTGTGTTAAACCACGGCGCGGAATACTCAAGATAAGCATCCGCTGAAAATCCGGGATAGGGTACAAACGATGTGTCCGTCCATTCCCACAAATCGCCCCAATAAAAATGGTGCTTGCTTGACGTAGCTGCACATTCCCATTCCGCTTCGCTGGGCAAGCGACGGCCTGCCCAGCGGCAATACGCTTGTGCTTCATGCAGAGTGACATGGCGCACAGGCTGGTTATCAGGCAACTCAATGAGTGAGCCAAATCGCTGACACTGCATTCCATCATTCTGCCAGTAACGCGGAGCAGTGCGCTTGCTTGTAGCCAACCATGCGCGCCCGGCATCATCCCAGAATTGGGTTTTCTCATAGCCGCCATGTTCGATAAATTGTTGGTACTGTGCATTGGTTACCAACGCTGAACAGATGTTGAATGCAGCTAGCTTGATTTCATGCGCCCACTTTTCATTGTCGAAAACAAATTCGTTCGTAACGGGGCTGCCCAGTTGCAATGTTCCGCCAGCGAAATACAGGTCGGCTTGCGCTACTGGCAACTCTGCTCGCTTTGAGAATTCTGGTAACGCAGCCAAGCCCAATGTCTGCAAGGTGTACGCAAATGCTTCGCCGTGCATGTCTTCATGTGCCAATACCAGGCGATATGGATACAGTGCTTTTGCATCATTTGGTGTATGGGCTAGTTTATCTAATATGCGATTGAAAACCTCGTCAGCATATTTTTTAATGGCCGATGTGCCGGGCAGGTCTAATGTCCAGCGGCTTGCGTGTGCCACGTTACCTGAATCGAACCAGCGATCACCTGCTTTCAACAGACAGGGGTAGCGTGCCGCAGAAGGGTGGCTGGTCGCCGCTTCGCGCAATACAAACCATTCGGCGAACCACGCGATATGCCCTAGTTCCCACAGGGGTGGATTGATAATGGGCAGATATGGCACGCGCGCCACGCTGTCCAAACCAGATGACTGAAAGCGATCAAATAGCGCCAGCGTATAATTGCGTGCATCCTGTAAGGCTGCGGCAAGTTGAGAGGGAGAGGCGTCACGAAATGAAGTGTGCATGGATAGTGTGTGATGAGTAAACCCCATATCATTATTATCAGCCCCGCCCTGGCAAATGCCAACAATGGCAACTGGCAAACGGCTAGACGCTGGTCGCGATTTTTGCGCGATCACTACCGCGTCACGGTTGCAATGCAGTGGGAGAGCATCCCTTGTGATGCCATGATAGCACTGCATGCCCGGCGTTCGGCGGTGGCTATCAAGGCGTTTTCATCTGCCTTGCCAACATCGCCGCTGATTGTCGTGCTCACCGGAACAGATTTATACAAGGATATTTTCACCGATGCAGAGGCACAGCGCAGCCTGCAATTAGCCACACATCTGGTGGTGTTGCAAGCTGCCGGGCTACAGGTTCTGGATAAAAAATTGCGCGATAAAACGCAGGTTATTTTTCAATCCGCGCCGCCGCTCAAACCGCCAAAAAGATTCCCCGCAAATTATTTTGACGTGACCATGATAGGCCATTTGCGCGACGAAAAAGACCCGCTTACTTTTATGAATGCGGCCAAACAATTAAAGGCAGGAAATATCCGCCTATTTCATATCGGTGGCGCGCTGGATGCCGCTTTAGGTAAGCAAGCCGAAAAAACGCAGCTAGGTTATCCCCATTACCAATGGCTGGGAAATTTGTCCCATGCCACAACTCGACAGCGTTTGAAGCGCAGCCGATTGATGGTCATTGCTTCAAAAATAGAAGGCGGCGCTAATGTCATCATCGAAGCCGTGACCAGTGGCGTCGCAGTTCTAGCCAGCGATATTTCCGGCAATGTCGGCATGTTGGGGGAGGACTATGCTGGATATTTTCCGCTTGGTGACAGCTTGAAATTGGCGCAGTTGATAGCTCGTGCGGCCAGCGACGAAAAATTTTATCACCGCTTGCAAACCCAGTGTGCCGTCCGTGCCGCGCTTTTTACACCGGAACAAGAACGTGCGGCTTTGCTGAGGTTGGTGGATAATTGTTTCACTCACACAAAGAGGCGCGCATGAACCTAGACCCTATCAAACTTGGCAACATCAAACTCACATCTTTTTCTCACGGCGGCGGTTGCGGTTGCAAAATTGCGCCCGGCGTGTTGGCCGAAATTCTAAAAAATTCCAGCGGGTTTCCTATCCCTGAAAAATTACTGGTCGGCATCGAGACCGCAGATGATGCCGCCGTGTACAAGCTCAATGACGAGCAAGCGTTGATCGCCACGACTGATTTTTTTATGCCCATTGTGGATGATCCTTATGACTTCGGGCGCATCGCCGCCACCAACGCCATTTCGGATGTGTATGCCATGGGCGGCACACCCATCATGGCGCTGGCGCTGGTCGCCATGCCCGTCAATCAATTGCCAATAGAGGTCATCGGCCAAATCATCAAAGGCGGCGAAGCGATCTGCACCGAGGCTGGCATTCCCATCGCCGGGGGTCACACCATAGATTCGGTCGAGCCGATTTACGGTCTGGTCGTGTTGGGTCTGGTGCATCCCTCCAAAATAAAACGCAATGCCGATGCCCAAGCTGGCGACAAACTCATCCTCAGTAAAGCGCTAGGCGTAGGCATTTTGTCGGCGGCATTAAAAAAAGGAAAGCTGGATGCCGCAGGTTACGCGGCAATGATCGCCACCACCACCCAACTCAACAAACCCGGCATGATCTTATCCAATGTTGCAGGTGTTCATGCCATCACCGATGTCACCGGCTTCGGTTTGCTTGGCCATTTATTGGAAGTGGCGCGCGGCAGCAAACTGAAAGCCACGCTTAACATGGCGCACATTCCTTTGCTGCCGAACGTGCAGCAACTTGCCGAAAGCGGTTATGTGACCGGCGCGTCGGAACGTAATTGGAATGGCTATGGGCAGGACGTGAGCTTGTCGCCTGCCATCACCGCAGTGCAAAAATCCTTGCTGACTGATCCGCAAACATCGGGGGGGTTGCTGGTGTCGTGTTCTGCATCTGCGGTGGACGAGGTGCTGGCGATATTTGCGAAGGAAGGCTTTGCCGATGCTGCCGTGATCGGAGAAATGTCAGCGGGTAAGGGGCAAGTTGTAGTGATGCCTTAGTTGCAAGGCTGAACAGGCATTTATAATAGTGCGTGGGATTATGAAATTTTTTTAAATTTCTGAATGACATTGATACTTAATAAAAGTCTGCGGGACGGTATCACACAGACCAGCCATAGCCGTACATCCATGCCCAACGATTCTTGAACAGGTCGGCGCGGCTACGCTACGCATGGCCCCCCCAATGCAAGGCGCGGAAGGCCTACCACTCCCGAAAAGAGAATCCCAATCCGAGCGTGTTCTGGCGATGGTTGTAGTCAATCAGGCTCTCGCCATAACCAGAGGTCACTTGCAGGTGCATTCGTGTGGAGTTGCCGAGCTTTATGGGGGTCGCCCAATCGATCTGCATATAGCCACGGTTATCCTTTCCACTCAGGTTATTGCGCAGCAGAATCGCGATGGATTGCGATTTATCCGTCGGCTCCCAGCGGATAACCATATCGCCATGTCCGAGGTAATGGCTGATGTCAGGATTGTCGTCAGCATGCAATTTCTCCGGGATACGCTTCCAGCCGCGCAACAGGATGGAGGTTGTGTTGTTCCATTCCCAGCCGCCGAGCAGATAGATGCGATACCATCCCCTGGATTCCGGCTTAGGCTGTCCATTCGACTGATGCACCCAGCCGAGATTGATTAGTTTCAGCCCGGATGCGTAACCAGTCCCCAGCGTGGCGATCAATTCAGGTTCGTGTATCGTTTCGCGAAACGGGGATGAGTTACGAGTATTTAACACCTGCCAGTTGGACTGCTGCGTGTACGCTCCCCAAAAACGCAAAGTTTTGATGCCCAGAAAATTGATATTGCGCTGGGCGCCTATGTCTGCCTTGAGGCTTAATTGAAACTTTGCCTCGGAAACATCAATATCGCGAGGAGTTAACGTAGTGTGTCCAATGGCTGGAGAATGCGGCTGCAGATTGATGTTGCTGGTTCTCTTCAACAGCAAATAAGTTTGGCGGTAGGGTTGGATTCGCCCTAACTTGCTTGAATCGCGATTGGATTGGTCATCCAGATTCCATTCTTTGGTTAGATACGAACGCTCTGCGGCGGTGGAAAGCGCAGGGGTGGCGTTTGCTCCGGAATTTTCATTGGATGTAGGAGCAGCCAGCTGGTCATAACATTTGAGTCGCTTGCCTGCATCGCCGGAATATTGTTGCATGCACTGCAAGAAAATATCGTCGTCGGCATAGGCCAATGGGGCAAATGCTGTGCATAACACCACACACAGAAAACTATTTATTTGGATCTGCGCAATGGGCCGTTCGATCTTACGCATGATCTTAGGGCGCGGACGAATAATCGACCGGCTTCCTCGTCTTGAGCATTACCAGTATGGACAGACAACCCAACGCGGCCAGAAGATGTTTAAACGAATGGCCGCTGAAAAGATTCTGGGTGAATGCGAACACCTCCCGGTCATAGGCTTCCAGAATTTTGGCCAGAAAATAGCACGCAAATGCGACCATGAGCAGCCATTGGCGCGAGTACTCTGGCCGAAACAACACCATCAAAATAGGAATTATCAGAAGTGGAACGAACTGAATCCAGACATAGAAGCGCAAGTCATCGAACCAATGCCAATACAATACGCTGAATAAACCCGTCAACATCGCAGGCATCAATAGACTCCTGCCCCAGCCTGCACTTACATATTCAGCCAGGAGCGCTGCAAGCAATCCCATAAATGCGACGGTGATGGGCAGCCTGTCCCAGAGCAGCGTATCGTTGCTGGGGTTCCAGTGATAATAGCCGGAGCCCGCACTGACCAGCGCCACACCTGCAAAAAATGCAATCCATGCCATTCGAAAAGTTGGCGAACGATTCCCCAGGCAGAACTTGATGCCCGCCATTCCAACGAGTAGAAAAGGAATATTTGTAACGACATCAAAGAAATTGAGGATTCCGAAGAATGCGCGCCTATCGCCAAAATCGTGATACTCCAGATTCTGTTCGATCGGCTGCAACGACATCATGATCGCCAGCGAACCGATTGCAATGATCAACAGCAGAATTTTCCGCCAGCCAATTCTGAAAAACGTTAATTTTCCCGTGTGATGGAATGAATCACGCATGTTGGCGCACCAAAACTGCCGCGCGTGCTTTTTCGAATTTGAAGTGCAGGTAAATCAGGAAGCTGAGTATCGCGGCAAAAAAACACCACACAGAAAAATATGCTTCGGTGTAAAACCAGTAAGCCACGAAAAAAAGTATCAGCGTCAGGATGCCAAATATATTGATGAACCGATGACTCGAAAAAAACGCGCTGACACAGGTTGCGGCAATATACAGCGCCAATATGAGTGGCTTGTGGAAATCCGGAAAAATGTACATAACATTCTCATTAATTTCAGACGTGATCGGAAATCTGATTATGAAGTAAAGCAAGTAAAGACCGACTGCACCCCCAATGTACCGAAATACCAATATTGCTTTGATTCGCCAAGGCACCGTTTCCACCCAACCAAATGCGAATGGCACAAATACTGGCCACAGCACATGCGAGAACAGCGTGAACAGATACGTCATGCTCACATTCAGTATCTGTAAATTGTGCTGAAATGATAGCCACAGCATTCCCTCAATGAGCTGCTGAATCCCGAACAAGAGCGGGATCATCGCAAACGGAATTTCTTCCTTGCGTCGCGCCATTTTTACGGTTAACACTCCGAATGCCGATAATGAAACCCCGGCTATAAAACTAGCTGTTGCTGAAAAACACATTGCGCTTGATTCCTCTTTTGATGTTAAGGCGAGCGATCTTTCTTGGCTTCCACCGAAAGGGTGCGCGTATCGATTTTATTATTTCTCTGGCGTATTAAGGTTTGTGCATCGCATGCCTTACTTGGCTTCTCCATCAATTGCATCGCCATTCCAAAGTATTCGCTTGCCAAGTTCTTTAGCATTCAGTGCCCGGATATTTTGTTCCTGTCCGCCGAACAGTTTTTCAAATTCATCCTGAAGTTTATCAAAGAGGTCTTGCTCTACTTTTCTAAGTTGCTCTGCGCCCATGATTGCCTTCTTTTTAATAAGTTAACAGGCTCTGCCTGCAGAAGTTGGAGGTTGAACATGTTGCTATCATCAGTCTGTACGGTAGCGAACTTAGTTGCCGCCAAGAAAATCGCGTGAGAAATGAGGAGGGTCAATTCGTACAGCTTGGGGAAAATCCTTATTCGGGCAGCGTAGCTTTTGCGTGAGCCCGGCTCAGGCCTCGCATGTTCTCTCCTGCTTTAATAAGGGCGCCTCTAAAAATATTGATGCTGCGTACGCTAGCGCACAGAACTGTGGATCTGATAAGCCTAAGCTGCATATCTGATGCATATATTAAATTGAAATTTAACTGGGTTCTTTCATCAGGTCACCCAAATACTAAGGACATAATCATGATTGAATTATTGCTGGTCATACTTCTCGTTATCGTGATATTCAGGTTTGTGTAGCGTACCGTACCGTATCAAGAATAAGGGCTGAGCTGCGCAGGCTGCACTGCTGATGCCGTTCGGAGAATTTAAATTTAACCGGGAAACCTTGTTAAGGTCTTCCTGATACCTAAGGAGTAAATCATGATCGGTTTTTTGATAGTCATCATTCTCGTAATCGTTATCCTCAAGTTGTTGTAGCGCGCAGGGAATTTGCTTAACTGGCCATTGCATACCCCCAGTCATACGCAGCATTTCTGAAGTATGACGGGGTTTGCAGTTGGTCGGCATTCACCGCCAACCCTTTAGTATCAACGATAGCGGCTTTTGTATCCGGCTGCGATGTGTAGTTCTGTTACGCATTGGAAATGCCATCTTAAAGATAGAGCGATAATCTATGCAGCTTGAAATTCGCAATCTCGCCAAGCTCTATGAGCAAAAACGAGGCCTTACGCCGACCAGTTTTGATGTAGGTAAAGGCGAGCTGATCGCCATTGTCGGACATAACGGCGCCGGAAAATCTACCCTGCTGAAAATGCTGGCCAACTGGATTGTTCCGGACGGCGGTACCGTCATGATAGACGGTATCGATCTGAGCAACAGGGCAGCGGTTGCCAGAAAAGTGGGCTTTATTCCGGAAGAGCCGAATCTTTTCGAATTCTTTTCCGTTGAATATAACCTCAAACTTTTCGCCATGCTCTCTCAAATTCCTTTTCTGCGGGTAGAAGCTATTCTGGGCGAATTCAATTTGCTGCCGTTCCGGAAAAGCAAAGTACAGGCTCTGTCAAAAGGTCTGAAGCAAAGGGTGAACATCGGGCGCGCACTATTGGCGGACCCCCTGTTGCTCATTCTGGACGAGCCTACATCAGGTCTGGATTTCGAGATGACGAGGGAAATCTACCGGCTGTTGAACACTATGCATGACACCGGAAAAACCATCATCTTTACTTCCCACCGTCCCGAAGAGATCAGAAACCTCGCGACGCGCATCATGGTGCTGCACCAGGGCAGCTTGGTATTCGACGGCCCTCCCGGGGAATATTTCCAGTCCGAAATCCATGAAAAGCTGTACGCATGATGAGAAATATTCTGATACTGGTATTCAACGATCTGGCTATCGCATTCAAGAACAAGACATTTTTCCTGATCCTGTTCATTCCGCTGTTTATTTTTGTTACCTTGAACCTGATAGACAGGCCCAACGCGGAAGCAGACAAAATCAAGATCGGTCTGGTGCAGGGTTATGCCTATGCGCCCGAGATCACCGGCAGCATCAAGGCCGCAGGCAAACTCATGGAAGTGACATGGGTGCAGAACGAAGCCGACGGCGTGCGCCTGTTGAAGGAACACAAGATAGACGGGATTCTAACCGGCGATAAAAAAGTGCCTGGCAGACTTGCACTGCTGGTCCTGAAAAAGGAATCCCTGCATACCATCGCGATCGTGCAGAGTTTCTCCGCCTTGCAGAAGGCTGCGGAAGGCAGGGGCCCGGATTGGATCACCGACATCAGCTCACTGCACGAAGGCGGCATACAAAGACAGACTTTGCCGACCTGGATACTGATGCTGGTTTTACTCATCGGATTCATCATCCTGCCGGCGCAAATCGCCGAGGAAAAAGAAAAGAAACTGCTGCTGGCGTTACTCCAGACCCCGATACTAGAGGTTCAATGGCTGATCGCTAAACTGCTTCTGGGTATGATACTGATCATTACCGCCATCCTGCTTCTCCATCTGCTCGGTCGATTCGGACCGGTCAATCTTTTCGACTATATGGCTTTTATCGTGGTGGGCAGTTTTTGTTTCAGCGCCTATGGGGTATTCCTTGGCTTTCTCTGCCGCACCCAGGCCAGCGCCAGGACGCTGGGCGTCATCTTTTATTTGCCACACCTGCTTCCATCCGCGATGTCCGATGCTTCGCAAAAATTGACCGCTATTGCACCTTTCCTGCCGTCCTATCAGTTGTACCAGCCTTTGCAGTCGATACTTCTGGAAGACGGCAATTTGGCGAGCATGACTTTTGACTGGATATATTTATTTCTGTTGGGATTGCTGATGTTTTATCTTTCCTACCTGTTGATGAAAAGACGCTGGTTGATGTGATCTACTGCAGCCAGCTTGTAAAATATTTTCGCTACCTCCACACATCCCCTCCACCTCTGCAAGGAAGAAGGAGCTGTTGTCGCTGTTCGCCAGAGGCGTATGAGCATCGAACAACATCTCATGGCTTTGTGTCGGATACGCCTGCACGACGAATGCTCGGCTGGCACATAACTTTAAATGCGACGCCATAATTTTGCGCCACTACTCTGTGGCGTCTTAAATGGTGGCCGTTCGCTTGGATGCAACTCTGCTGTTCAAGACTTTATTGTCACGGAACAGCAGTGGTTTTTCAACACGCTGCTAGCCCTTGGTCATCGCCCGCCGCCATACAAAACTCAGCGCATCCACCATTGCCACCAGCAGCAACATCGCCACTATCACGCTGGCTGCTTGCTGCATCTGAAAAAGCGACAAATGATATTTAAGCATCTGACCCAAGCCGCCTGCGCCGACGATGCCGAGTATGGCGGCGGCGCGGATGTTGCTCTCCCAGCGGTACAAGGTGTAGGACATTAACTGCGGCAGGATTTGCGGCACGGTGGCGTACAAAAATGTGGTGATGGATGTGCTGCCATTGATGCGTAACGTAACTTCCGGCAAACGCTGGCCATTCTCGATGGTATCGGCAAACAGCCGTCCCAACACACCTGTGGTATGCACTGCCAGCGCCAATGTTCCAGCAAAGGGGCCGAGTCCAGCGGCTATCAACAACAACGATGCCCAGATTAATTCCGGCACAGAGCGCAGACCATTAAGCACGGTGCGTGTCATGGTACGCAACACATGACCATACCGTCCGCTGGCAGGCAGTGCCAGCAGAATGCCGAACAGCGCGGCGATGAATGTGCCGAGTGCGGACATGGCGAGTGTTTCTTGTGTGGCTATGGCGATCTGACGAAGGAATGCGGGCGACACATCGGGCGGTACAAAACCGTGTAAAAATTCGCTGCTACTGTGTAGGGCTTCGACTGAAAAAATTTGGCTCCAAGCCAGCGGCAGTGAAGCGAAGCTGGCAATGATGAATGCGGCGATGCCGAGCAATAACAGCAAGGTTGAAATCCGCACGGTGGGTGGTTTGAGTAGCATATTTAGAGGTGCCATTATGCCCATTGCCTGCGTAGTAGCTTGCTGATGCCATCGCTCAGCCCCACCAGCAACATAAAAATAATCAGCATGGTCGCTACTTCGTTGCCCGCCATCATTTTGATGGATTCATCCATGCGTTGCCCCAGACCACCCGCTCCCACAAACCCCATAACCACCGAGCCGCGTATCGCGCACTCCCAGCGATACATGGTGTAAGACAATAGTTCTGCTGTCGATTCGGGCAATGCGCCATAAAAAAACGCGGCTAGTCTGCTGTTACCATTTTTTAAAAGCGTTGCGGCTGTATGCGTGTTGGATGATTCGAGAATTTCGGCATATACCTTGCCCAACATGCCGCAATAAGTCAGCGCGATGGCCAGTACTCCTGCCGTCACGCCCAAGCCGACGATGCGTACCAATAGCAAGGCCCACACCAATTCCGGCACACTGCGTAGCAACACCAACAAGCAACGCACCGCTTGTCGCAGCAGTGCCGAGAAGCGGCTCATCCGTCCTGTACCCAGCGATGAAATTGATAAGCATTGCGTCACGATTAAGGTCAGCGGAATGGCGCCCAACATTGCCAGCGTCAGCCCTGCAGTCGCCATTGCCACGGTTTGCCAAGTTGCTTGCAATAGCATGATGAGGAATTCAGGAGAATGTGCGGGCGGGACGAAATCACTTAGAAAGCGAGCGACGGAATGCAGACTACGCGCATCGAATAAAGTCCAGGGTTTGAATTCGCTGGCGACCAGAAAATACCAGAGCACCAGTAGCCCAATAAACAGCCCGGTAATACGACCGCGCCAGGCTGGGTCGGGATGTCGCTTGTCGTTGGCCAACATGAACATCGCTAGAGGCTGCGCGGATCAAGCGCAGGCGGCATTTCGAACATGCTGGCATTGAGCATATTGGCATCACCTTCATCCTGCTCATTTTGATATAGCGCCGTCACCATCGCATCGCTCACCTGTTCGCGCCGCACATCAAACATCACGCTGCCTTCACGCAATCCAATAATGCGCGGGAAGTAGGCGCGCGCAAATTCAACATGGTGCAAGCTGCATATCAAGGTCGCTTTGCGCGCCGAAGCTTCCTGCAATAAGGTGGTTAGCGTTTGTCGGGACAAGGTCTGATCAAGCGCCGACAATGGCTCATCCACCAACAGCAAGTCAGCGTTGGACAACAGTAGGCGCGCCATGCCACAGCGTTGACGTTCGCCGCCCGAAAGCTGATCTACTCTCGCATAGAGCTTATCCTGCAAATTAAAGTGCGCCAGAGCTTGGTAGGCTGCTTCTGCATCGGTGGGTTTAATCAACGAAGCGATGGCTTGCCACACCGTCCATTGCGGCAAACGCCCGGCCAATACCGTGGTGACAACTCGTTGCCGAGGCGGCAATGGTGGCGTTTGTGGCGCGAGGAACAAGCGGGCGCGCAGTGCGTGGCGCGCAGCGTTGGGCAGCAACCAGGGATCGCTGCCGAATAATTTTAATTCGCCCGCATCAGGCCGTAATGCACTGGCCAAGACATGCAACAAAGTGGTTTTCCCCGCACCAGATGAACCGATGACTGCCACCTGTTCACCTGCCGCAATCGTCAAATTTAATTCGCGTAGCGCGGGAGATGCTATGGCAGTCGCAGCATGATGGCGTACCGAGACTCCGCGCAATTCAATCATGCCAGGTATAGGGCGGTCACTTTAATAAGCCAGCATTCCGCGCCGCTGCCTCTATCTCGGAGTAGTTTTCAGCTTGGGTGGGAATAAATTTTGAAGCGCGCTGCAATTCCAATATTTCTTTTCCTTGCGCGTCATTGACATCGAGTGCAAGAAAGGCGGCGGTTATTTTTTGGCGCAGCTCCTGCGGCATGTCGGCATTCACTGTCCAGTTGTAATCGTAGTAACCGGGGGTGGTGAAAAAAACATGCACCAGATTGGCATCTACTTTATTTTCCTTGACCAGCTTTTCCCACACAGAAATGTTGAGCACCCCCGCATCTACCTTTCCACCAGATACAGCAGCCACAGTAGCATCATGTGCGCCGGAAAATGCGATGCGCTTTAGATCCTTGTCAGGATTGATTTTGGCAGCCAATAAAAAGGAACGCGGCATTAAATGTCCAGATGTGGACGACTCTGAGCCAAAGCTGAATGTTTTCCCGCGTAAATCTTCGAGCTTGTTAATGCCTTTATCTGAGGTGATAAAAACCGACCTGAATTTTTCATCTTCTTCGCGCTGCACCAAAGGAATTACATGGTTGTTGCTTCGTATCTTGGCTTGCACAAACGTAAAGCCACCGAACCATACCAGATCAATTTTATTTTGAATCAATGCCTCCACTGCCGCCGCATAATCCGTTACGGGTGTGAATTCTACTGGCATGGCAAGCTTCTGCTCAAGGTACTGACCGAGTGGTTTGAACTTGCGCTGCAATTCTGTTGGTGCTTCGTCCGGGATGGCAGACACACGCAATACGGGTTGTGCCAAGCTGGATACCGCATTGCCTCCAAATATTGCCGCCAGAATAATGACTGCAACAAATTTAACGAAACGATGCGCGGAAAATCGATTTTTTAAAGCAGTGATGTACATGAAGAATAACTCCTGTAGAAGAATGAAGAGGGCTGATGCTATCAGATTTTATAGGTGAATTTTCAATATTCAAAACTTCTATAGCCCCCCGCATCTTACTCACGCCAAACGTGATGACCTGCTAAAATGTTTGACGTAAATAAATACTTAATAACCGAGGAGAAATAAGATGACCCACGACGTACAAAAAGCCACAGACTGGAGCTGGGTAGGCCGCTACATCGCCGTTATCCTGGTGGCGTTGATACTGGCCGCTGCCATTGGCAATATGGGCTTGTTCGCAAAAACATCGGTGATCAGCGGCAAGCTGACTGCTGCCCACTTGGTGCGTTTTCTCGGCTACGGCACAGCACTGGCTGCCTTGTGGATGCTCGGACAGCGTTCCACCATCGCCCTTCAGCAACACGGTGGGCGCTGGTCCTTCGTGCAGCACTTGATTCTCCCCGCGGTGACCCTGATCGTTATTTCCGTGAGTTATTCGGTCGCGCTGTTAGTGCTCAAACCCCTGCTAGATGCCGCGCTGCATAACATTTACAACTGGGTATTTATCATTGCGATACTCGCTTGCGCCGTATGGCTGGTGATGGCTGTCCTCGGCCAGTCTGCCTCATTGACCGCAGCCTTAACCTCTGCCGCTTCACGACTAAGTGCAGCAGGAAAAACCACCTTATGCCCGGCGTGTGGCAGTAGTTGCGAGGCAACAGAAAAATTCTGCAAACAATGCGGCAAAGCGGTGAATGAGGTAACTTAGGCCTCCCTGAAACTATGCCCACGATCATTTCAAGCAGCTTGACGTCGGAACACCGTCTGTAAAGGGGGATTTTGACGCCCTATCCACGCATAGTTATCCTGACAATACTGGCCATGCTCGCGTTTGCGGGCAATTCGCTGCTGTCCCGCGCAGCGCTCAAACACACCGCCATTGATGCAGCCAGCTTTACCACGATTCGATTGCTCTCCGGTGCGATCATGCTCGGCTTAATCGTCGCCATGCGCAGCAGCAAACAAAGCGGTAACGGCAACTGGCTATCTGCCTGCGCCTTGTTTGCTTACGCAGCGGGATTTTCTTATGCCTACGTCAGCCTGCCCGCAGCAACTGGTGCGCTACTGCTTTTTGGAGCGGTTCAGGCAACCATGATTGGCTATGGCATTTGGTCAGGAGAACGTCTGCTGAGATTGCAGCTAGCCGGTTTTGTAATTGCGCTCGTCGGGCTGGTTGGATTGTTACTGCCCGGTCTATCAGCTCCGCCCTTGATCGGCTCTGTGTTAATGACAGGTGCCGGGATTGCGTGGGGCATCTATTCCTTGCGCGGCAAAGGCGCGGGCGATCCCACCCGAGTCACGGCGGGAAATTTTCTGCGTGCTGTCCCCATCGCGGCAGCGTTGAGCATATTGATGGTTGACCGCATATCCCTGGATAACGCCGGAATTTGGTATGCAGTTGCGTCAGGCGCGCTGGCTTCTGGAATCGGCTACGCCATCTGGTACACAGCCTTGCCAGCATTGAAATCTGCCAAGGCAGCAACCGTGCAACTTAGTGTGCCGGTTATTGCCACTCTGGGTGGCGTCGCATTTTTCGATGAGCCTTTGTCATTGCGATTGGCATTAACTTCCGTAGCCATACTCGGTGGTATCGCGCTGGTGATATTGGAAAAAAATGCAAACCCCCTTTGTAGCAAGACCTAAGAAACGACTGAGAATGAACAAGCCCAATTGAAAGTAACGCAAGCTAGTCAGGAATAATCAGCACTTCTGCAAATAAACCACAACTACGCGGCCTCACTTTATCTCCATGCACTTCAAACGCACCTGCGCGCAACGTTGCCAGAATTGCGTCTAGCCGAGCATGTTGTACCGCACTAATATGGGCATGGCCTAGCGCTGAGGCAAGCAACCCTTCAACGTACTAAAGGGGCAGTTCACTCTGAAAATCAACTAGCCGACCTCCGCTGATCGCTTGATCCTGATGGGTGACTGGCGCGATTAGTTCGCAGCCATATATTGAAAAAACGGGTGCGGTTTGGCTGCTGCAATGGAATTTAAGAATTGAAATCGGCAGCTTGCGCTGCCGTGGGATTACTTACTCGCTTGACGCGGTTCGGCTAATGGGTGACCCCTTAAGTAGGTCCACGTTTCAGCTCGATTCTCGATGACCTTTTGCAGAGGTTCCTAAACTTTAGCTCTGAACCAACAAAACAAAGCTGTGGGCAGTTGTTATGACAATGCGGCAGCTGAAAGCTTCTTTAAGGATTGTTGAAGCGAGAACGTGTCAATCGTAAACGCTACATGACTAGAGGAGAAGCTAGATCCGATATGTTTGATTACATCGAACGGTTTTATAACCAGAGAAAAAAGCGGCAGTTAAGTAATGGTAATATCCATCAACCCGCTCTTAAATGAGTATCCGTGAAAACGGGGTAAAACCAGTGAGGGTTGATTCTCCCCGGTCATTGCTTGCAGCGCCCGCAGTTTCAATCGCCGGTGAGTTTCTGAAAATCGTCGATATAGGACACGATCTTTTCGCTCAGATAATTTTTTTGACGGGTTGTCAGCAGTTCGAATATCTGTACAGTCATTTCATTCATTGCACTCTCATAGGCTGCAATGGCTTGCTGCTGTTGCGGTGATCTGGATAATTCCGGCGCTTCCAGCCACTGCTGGAACAATGCGGCGATTTTTTCTTCTCGCGCCTGGCTATTTAACAGGGAAATCAAGCTGGCATGTTTTGCCTCCCGCTGTTCGATGTAATACTTTGTGGCGAGCGGAATGCGCAGGCTCATCCTGGTGATCTTTTCTTCCTGTTCGGTGCTGAGGTCGCCAACCAGTCTTTCCAAAAATTTAACGTGTCTTTCCGCGCGCGTATCCAGCATCTCTTGCTCGCTGTCGCGCAGCACTTTTTTTCTTTGTTTGCCGTTCTTCTTGGGAAACGTATCGCGCAGCTCCGCTCTCTGCCTGCTGTCCAATGTGTTTAACAGGTGCGCAGCGGGCTGGATCATCGGCGTCATAGTTAATTTATACAGTCTGGTGTTTTCTGCCCTCAATCGCATGACGTCATCGGCCGTCAATTCATCCGAAATAACCGATGTATTCAAATCCTGCAAAAATGCGGTGTATTGCGGCAACGCGTGCTTGCGGTGCCAGCTCATGTAGTCTTCGACCTCGAGCCGGATTTTTTCTTTTTGCCCGGCATTGAACGAGGTGTACCCATTGATCCAGTAGCGCAGCAGCCAATCCGCGTGATCGTAACCAAATCTGGCTGTGCTGCAGCCACCGCACAGCAGGGTCAGGACGAGAATAATGAGTGAGGATTTAGTGATATTCATTGACGACATAGCCTACTGTTTGCATCACGGATCGTTTCCAGCGCTTGTGTGTCCTTGCAGAAAACCGACTTAATCATAACGCTTATAGTATTACGTAAACCATCCATGTGAAAAAACTTGCTTAGTGATAGACGCTAAT
>JAYUTK010000015.1:0-27060 GCA_043755195.1 Gallionellaceae bacterium | reverse complement strand
ACGTAGAGTGACTACGCCCTCCGAACATTTTTTGATTTTTTTCGCACATCTTCAACCTCTTGATCGCCCTCGTTACGAACGCTAATGGAAAATCTGGGTTAAACTTGCATCATTAACAAGCGATCGATTTTTAGGGTTGGGCTATGTCTGGAAATACGTTAGGAACTTTATTCTGTGTCACCTCCTTTGGCGAATCACACGGCGCGGCCATAGGCTGTGTAGTGGATGGCTGTCCACCGGGCATGGAAATTTCAGCCGAAACGATTCAGCACGAACTGGATCGGCGTAAGCCCGGCACCTCGCGCCACGTTACGCAGCGACGCGAGTCCGATGCAGTGGAAATTTTATCGGGCGTATTTGAAGGAAAAACAACCGGCGCACCCATCGCGCTGCTGATACGCAACGAGGATCAACGCAGCAAAGATTACGGTAACATTGCCGACAGCTTTCGTCCCGGCCATGCCGATTACACTTACTGGCAAAAATATGGCATCCGTGATTATCGAGGCGGCGGTCGTGCCTCGGCACGCGAAACTGCAGTGCGTGTGGCAGCAGGTGCCATAGCCAAAAAATGGCTGCATGAACGTTATGGCATCGTGATACGCGGCTACATGGCGCAACTGGGTGAGGTCGTCGTGCCCTTCAAAAGTTGGGATGGGGTCAACAGCAATCCTTTTTTTGTGGCTGATGACAGCTATGTCGCGCAACTGGAAAAATACATGGATGCCTTGCGTAAATCCGGCGATTCCATAGGCGCAAAACTAACTGTGGTGGCAGAAAATGTGCCGGTAGGCTGGGGTGAGCCGGTGTATGACCGGCTCGATGCCGAGATTGCCTACGCCATGATGAGCATCAATGCGGTGAAGGGTGTAGAAATTGGCGCAGGCTTTGGCTGTGTGACACAACATGGCACCGAGCACAGCGACGAAATGACCCCGCAAGGATTTTTATCCAACAACGCGGGCGGCATACTCGGCGGCATTTCTACTGGCCAAGACATCGTGGCACATGTGGCGATCAAACCCACCTCCAGCATCCGTCTACCGCGCCGCTCGATTAACAAACAAGGAGAGGCGGTGCTGGTGGAGACACATGGTCGCCATGACCCTTGCGTTGGCATCCGCGCCACGCCTATTGCTGAAGCCATGCTGGCCTTGGTGCTGATAGATCACGCGCTGCGCCATCGCGCACAGAATGCGGATGTGGTGTGTGCGACACCTAAAATTCCCGGCAAGACAACTCCCTAGCAAGCTGGTAAAACCGGTAAAACCTTATTTCAATTTACGTTGGTAGAGGTAATAGCGCTCGAACTTTTCTCCGCGCCGACCACCTGTCCACAACACTTGCCAATATCCCGCCTTCTCATCGGCTCTGGACAAATTACCTTGTGTCAGCAAGAGCTCGCAAGCACCGTCTCCGCTGCGCTTGGTCAGAATATTTCCAAAATAATGCAGCATGGCTTTTTGCCCGTCGCCTAAGTAACGGCTGGTGATGCAGTCATATTTCGTGGGCAAGGCAGCGCTTAGCGCGACAACCATGCTGCGATAACTCTTGCCGCTGTCTAGCCACGGCAGCCACAGCGTCATAGTAAGCACCCACAATAAAGTTACCCCCGCCGCCCAATTGATTACCGCGCGGCGCATGGAGCGCCCTACGCGCCACACCAGCACAACCCACAGCACGGTGAAAACCAACGCCACCCAGAACGGCGCGGAATGAAATGCCGGTTCGAAACCGGGCTGATAGTCTTTCAGCAAGCGTGTGATCTTGGCGCGGTTGTCCAGGTCCAACAACAAACCACCCCACCCCCACCCCCACCACATCAGGATCACAATAAATCCAAAAGTCATGATGCCGAACCAATCCAAGGCATTGGCCGCACCGCGTCGTAAGGTAGGCAACGCTGCGGTCGCCAATAAGGAAAGCGGCAACAACATCGGTAGCGCATAAACCTCTTTGCTTTTGGGTAGCAGGCTCAACACGATCAGCATCGTGACAAAGCATACCAACAACAACTGAAATTCTGATTCGCGCAGAACATTTTTGCGTCCCCGCCACACGGCCCATGCCGCCAGTGGCAAAGCAGGCCAAGCGAACCAGGGCAATATTTTCAGGTAATAAAACCATTCAATATGTTGACCACTTTGAACGTATTTAAACCAGCGATCGATATTAAACGTCGCTATCCACTCTGCAAATAATTGGGGGGAATGTTGGTATAACAAATATGGCCAAACCGTTAACCATGGCAGGGAAAATAACAGTGCCATGCCCAGGCTGGTGAAAAACTGGCGTGTGCGCCAAGTGCGAAATAACAGCAGCAAGATGCAAATGGTCAGAAATATCACGGGCGCAATAAAACCTTTGGCCATAAATCCGATGCCTACGCCGCTACCGAGCAAAATTCCTGCGCGCGTACTGCGCCGATGGCACACGGCATAGCCATACAGCATCATCGCAAAACCAGCCAGTAAGGCGAGGTCAGGAATAATTTCATGGGCGCGAACCAACATGCCCAAACAGCCGATCAAAATAATGACCGCAGACCAGCCGCGCCCAGCACCGAATAACTCTCGGCCAGCCAAGCCGGTAAACAGCAAGGTGAGTGCAGTATAAAATCCACTCGCCAGCCGTGCGCCATCATGCAGTGGCAGCAATGAAGAAAATAGTTTTGCGAACAGTGCGGCGGTGATGTAGAACAGCGGTGGCATGTCCATGCGCGGCTCGCCCGCCAGGGTGGGAATGAGCCAGTCACCACTTTGCAAGATGTGATAAACCAATCCGAAACTATGCGCTTCGTCTGATTTCCACGGATCATGTCCGATCAACCCCATGCCCACCCACACCGCACACAATAAGCCCAGCAGCCAGGCCTTGCTAGTTGTGATAGGGTGCTCTTGAGAGTCAAAAAACATGGGGGAGATTTATTTCAATTATGAATAGGGCTGTTGAATATGCGAGTCCAGTTTCTACCTGGTAACAGGTTCTGCGTAGCGTCAGTTTTTGTACACCGCCAAATTTTGTTCACAGTAAGATATTGCCAGAGTTACCGTTTTAAAACTTGAAAAAAAAGGCAGCGTCCGCTGCCTTTTAATTTCAATTCTAACTTTATTCGTATCAGACAGCAGATTTTGCGCCGGTCTTGCCGTATTTTTGATTGAACTTTTCAATACGGCCAGCGGTATCCACAATTTTCTGTGTGCCCGTATAAAACGGATGACACTCCGAACAGACCTCGACGCGCAAAGGCTTGATCGTGGTGGATCGCGTAGTGAACTTGTTGCCACAACTGCACGTAACGGCAATCTCGCCGTAGTTTGGATGGATTTCAGCTTTCATTTTTCTTCCTTACTAAAAGATGGAGCGGTATGCCGCACACCTGTTTGACTGCGAATTATCCATTAAAGGAATTTTCCCCGCAATAAATTTGTACCTGTGCGGCGCTTGTTTAAGTGTTGCCCCTGATAAAATTATATCAAGATCAAGCTGCAAAATTAAGCAGCAGCGGCTTCCTTTGCCGGCTTGCGTGCAGCCAGCTTTTCCTTGATACGCGCTGACTTGCCGGAACGGTCACGCAAGTAATACAGCTTGGCGCGGCGCACATCGCCACGGCGTTTCAATTCGATGCTGGCGATAGACGGAGAGTAGATCGGGAATGTACGCTCGACCCCTTCACCGGCAGACATTTTCCGCACAATGAATGAAGAGTTGAGTCCCTTGTTGCGTTTGGCTATCACCACGCCTTCAAATGCCTGGGTACGCTTGCGCTCACCCTCGACTACGTTAACACTTACTACCACGGTATCACCCGGGGCAAAATTTGGAATTGTTTTTCCCAAACGAGCTATTTCTTCTTGCTCTAATATTGCGATCAGATTCATTTTGTTTCCTCTTGTTGTACGGATGCTTGTTCCTGCTGGTACTCTGCCAGTAGTCGAGCTTCCTGTTTTGTTAACTGACGATGTGCCAGCAAATCCGGGCGGCGTTGCCAGGTGCGTCCTAGCGCCTGCTTTAACCGCCACTTCTCTATCTCGGCGTGGTGTCCAGAAAGCAATACTTGCGGAACACCCTCACCTTGAAAAATTTCTGGCCGCGTGTAATGCGGACAGTCCAACAAACCATGCACAAATGAATCCTGCTGCGCCGACTCAGCATCACCCAATACGCCGGGCAATTGCCGCACCAAACTGTCTATCACCACCATCGCTGCCAACTCGCCACCGGACAACACATAATCGCCAATGGAAAGCTCTTCATCCACATGCTTTTGTAACAGCCGCTCATCTATGCCTTCATAGCGACCCGCCAACAATATCAAGCCTTCATCGCGCGCCAACAACTCCTTTACCACTACATGATTCAGTGGCCGTCCTTGCGGTGACAAATGAATAACGCAACTTTTTTTAACGCCCGCTTGCGCCTGATTTTGTCTGGCTGCGGCGATCGCCAGTTGCAGCGGCTCAGCCAGCATCACCATGCCGGGGCCACCACCATAAGGCCTATCATCTGCGGCGCGGTGATTGTCGTGGGTGAAGTCGCGTGGATTCCACGTATGCAGGGTAAAATTACCCTGCTCTGCCGCGCGTCGCGTTATCCCATACCGGGTAATCGCATCAAACATTTCCGGGAACAGCGTGATGACATCAAAAATCATACTACCGCTTCTTTGCCCAATCGGCTGACCAATCAACCTGTATTACTTTTTCTGCCAAATTCACGCGCTTGATTGCGCTGGCAATGAATGGAATCAACACCTCTTCAGCTTGGCCCCGTACGCAAAGCACCTGGTTGGCGCCGGTATCCATCAAACTCTCTACCACCCCCAGGCTAACACCTGCAAGGTTCAGCACATTCAGCCCGATTAAATCAGACCAATAATATTCATCTTCACTTTGTTGTGGCAAGCTGCTGCGCGGCACTGCCACCAGCAACCCTTTATATTTTTCGGCTGTGGTGCGGTCGTTGCAACCGGGAAATTTAGCGATGAGGCCTTTGCTCTGCACCGCAAATTTTTCCACGTTGATTTCGCGCCACGGTTGCTTTTCATCCCCCAGCCACCACACCGGGTAATCAACCAAGCCATCCACGGATTCCGTGTATGCTTTAATCGCCACCCAACCGAGTATGCCCTGCGCTGCTGCAATCCGTCCCATGATAATCATGGGATCCTCAGCCACCTCAGGCTGTTGCAGCGACACCCGAAGCCTTGGCTGTGGCACTAGCGCGCTTCACCAATTTGGCTACGGCGGGGCTCAGTTGCGCGCCCTTTCCTTGCCAGTGGGCGACGCGACCCAGCTCGATACGCATGCCGTCCACGCCCTCTTGGGCAACTGGATTGTAAAATCCTATGCGCTCAATAAACCGGCCATCACGGCGGTTGCGTGAGTCAGCCACAACAACATTAAAGAACGGGCGATTTCTGGAGCCGCCGCGTGAAAATCTGATAATTACCATAAGTCAACCTGCTCTTCGTTAGGAAATAAGCCTTAGCGGATACCAAGGGGGCGGGATTTTACGACACTTTGCGGGGTTAAAGCAAGCAAAAGCCTTGCCCCCGAATTGCCACAAGCTATAAGTTACCAAACGTAGTCGCAAGGAAGGATCGTGACCTCAAGCTCAAGGTGACAAATTCAGTATTAAAATGCAATTTTGAATAACGCCAGCCAAGTGGCGGGATGCAGTAGCATCCATGCTTGCTTGACCAGCCAGTCGAAATTGCACTTCAATACTGAACTCGTCACGTCTTACAAACTCCCGGATAAAATATTAAAAAACAGAGCCGGGGGTCAAAGGTATATATGTTTCGGGCGCTTCGGCATGCCCGTTGGCATCAGTGGTGGCAGCAGATACTATCGGGCAAAGTACAACAAGCCCTGGCTCGGTCAGAGCAACCAAACCCCGGCGCGCCGCTTCCAGAATGTTTGCTACGCTATCAAACAGCACACCATTTCCAGCCAGACCGGAATTCATAATGTCGCGAACTGCGTAACTGGGGGCGGTATTAACTACCACCACGTCCCAATGCGGTGAATAACCGGGTTCGCCTGGTACGGTAACAACCACATTGGGTTGATGCTTGCGGTTGCAGCCTATCAAGAAAATGTCGCTGGTATTCTTGCGATTCGTGTTCTTTTCAAAGCCTTGGTCTATGTAATATATTTCCTGGCCAGCAAAAAAACCATTGGTGATGGTCTTGCCCGCGTGCGCCCATGATGATGTCAGTGTCAAAGCAAGAACAGCAATGATAGTCAGATAATTTTTTCATGGTTTAAGTCTCCGATTGTAAATGATGAATAATTTTGGATACGCCCTATTTTTTCTGGAGATACCCGCTAGTCCAGAAGTAAATTCATCTGGACAGCAGCGTATTCGGGGCGCTAAAAAAATATAGTTACATCGACGCTCGAAATAGCCAAAGATGCCACAATTGGAAAAAGCCTGAGCTTGCCGCCCACCCCCTTGTTCCGGTATAGTGGCGCCTGCCGTTTAGAACTAATGGGAGAGCGTGTTATCTGTTTTACACAGGCACACCGCCGAAGGCGCAACACCCGCAACCGCTCAGGCTCAAGAACCGTAGTTACAGGCAAATCTGGAGAGTGCAAATTACTAGGAACTCGCGTAGCGAGTCTTTGTCCCCCTAGCCCATTTATGGGAGAGGGATGGGGAAAGGGGTAGTTAGCCACCGAAGGGGCACGCAACGCAAGTTGTAATCTCTCAGGTATCAAGGACAGATGGGGCGTAGCACGAATTCGTGCTACGCCTTTTTCATTTTTAGAAAGCATATATGACGTTAAAGCAAACACCCTTAAATGCTGCACACCGCGCCATGGGCGCAAAAATGGTGGACTTCGGCGGCTGGGATATGCCAGTGAATTATGGCTCGCAGATAGATGAGCATCATCAGGTGCGCCGTGATTGCGGCATGTTTGACGTGTCGCACATGCGCACAGTGGACATCCACGGCGAGGGTGTACGCGCCTTCTTGCGCTATCTGCTGGCCAATAATGTGGACAAGCTGCAAACCTCCGGCAAGGCGCTGTATTCCTGCATGCTGCGTCCCGCAGGCAGCGTGATTGACGATCTGATTGTCTATTTCATGCGAGAGGACTGGTTTCGCATCGTGGTCAATGCCGGTACAGCTGACAAAGACATCGCGTGGATGCGTGAACAAGCTGCCGCACATGCACCGCAATTAAAAATCACTTCGCGTAACGAGCTGGCAATGGTCGCCGTGCAAGGCCCGAATGCACACGCCAAAGTGTGGCAGGTGTTGCCGCAGACCAAAACTGCGACCGAAGGTTTACAGATTTTTCAGGCGGCGGACTGCGGCGATTACTTCGTGGCGCGCACAGGTTATACCGGAGAAGAAGGTTTTGAAATTATTCTGCCAGCTACTCTGGTGGAAGCATTCTGGAATAATTTGCATAAGGTAGGCGTTGCCCCCATCGGCCTCGGCGCGCGCGACACTTTGCGTCTAGAAGCCGGCATGAATTTGTACGGGCAGGACATGGACGAAACCATCAACCCACTTGAAGCAGGCTTGGCTTGGACAGTAGACTTGAAGAGCGAGCGTGATTTCATCGGCAAGGCCGCTCTACTGGCCAATCCACCGACGCGCAAAATGGTCGGATTGGTATTGCTCGATCGCGGCGTATTGCGCGGCCATCAGCCCGTGCATAGCCCGCAAGGCGTGGGCGAAATCACCAGCGGCAGTTTTTCTCCTACGCTGGAAAAATCCATCGCCTTAGCGCGTGTGCCGAAAGAGGTGCAAATAGGTGACACGGTTCAAGTGGCAATACGCGATAAAATGCTGGACGCAAAAGTAGTGAAGTATCCGTTTGCAAGGAATGGCAAAGGTTTAATTTAATTTGTAGGATGGGCACATTGTGCCCACGCGGGATCGGTGGGCAACGAGTTGCCCACCCTACAAGATAATCTTTTAATTATTTGGAGAACACAAATGAGCAACCCAAGCAATCTCAAATACGCCGCCTCCCACGAGTGGGTAAAAACAGAAGCGGACGGCACGGTCAGCGTCGGCATTTCCAATCACGCGCAGGAGTTGTTGGGCGATATGGTATTCGTTGAATGCCCGGCAGTCGGACGCAAGCTGAAGGCCGGAGAAGAATGCGCGGTAGTGGAATCAGTCAAGGCCGCTTCCGATGTCTATGCGCCTATCGCAGGCACGGTGACGGCGATCAATCCGGCGCTGGATAAAACGCCGGAAGCGATTAACACCGACCCTTACGGCTCATGGATGTTCAAGCTCAAACCGGACAATGCGGCGGATGTTAACAACCTGATGGACGCGACAGCGTATCAGGCGCATGTAGATAGCGAAGCACATTAATAACAGGATTGAGGATCGAGGAGCGAGGGGAAATCCGCTGCCCCGCTTCGATCCTCAGCCCTCACTCCTCGATCCTCACTCCTCGATCCTAAAATGATTACCACTGACAAATTTGTAAACCGTCACAACGGTCCTCGCGCCAACGACATCACCGCAATGCTGGAAAAAATTGGCGCAAGTTCGGTTGATGAACTGATAAATCAAACCATACCGGCGGCTATCCGTTTGAAAAAGCCTTTGGCCATTGCGCCCGCCATGTCTGAATATCAATACCACAAGTATTTGCGCGGCATCGCGGCAAAGAACAAGGTATTTAAAACCTACATCGGCCTCGGTTATTACAACACCATCGTGCCGCCCGTGACCCAGCGCAACATTCTGGAAAATCCCGGCTGGTACACCGCTTACACACCGTATCAAGCCGAAATTTCACAAGGCCGTCTGGAGGCGTTGTTGAATTTCCAGACCATGATTATGGATTTGACTGGCATGGAAATCGCCAACGCCTCGCTACTGGATGAAGCCACGGCAGCGGCAGAAGCCATGGCCATGCTGTTCAGCACACGCTCACGCGAGGCGATTGATAAAGGCGCGAACAAATTTTTTGTGTCGCATGAATGCTACCCGCAAACGATAGACTTGCTGAAAACCCGCTCAGCTCCGATGGGCATCGAGCTGGTTATCGGCGATTTCAAAACGGTCACATTGGATGGCAGCATGTATGGTGCCATGCTGCAATATCCCACCGCCGACGGCAAGGTACACGACTACGCGAATTTTGTAGCCAAAGCAAAAACCCATGGCATGACCATCGCCGTGGCAGCCGATATCTTGAGCCTGGTGCTGCTCACGCCGCCGGGTGAATGGGGTGCGGATGTGGTGGTGGGCAATACACAACGCTTTGGCGTACCCATGGGTTACGGCGGGCCGCATGCCGCATTTTTTGCCTGCCACGACGAATTCAAACGCTCCATGCCGGGACGCATTATCGGGGTGTCGGTAGATGCGGCGGGTAATCCAGCCTTGCGCATGGCCTTGCAAACGCGCGAACAGCATATCCGCCGCGACAAAGCCACTTCCAACATATGCACTGCGCAAGCGTTGCTGGCCATCATGGCCAGCATGTATGCGGTTTATCACGGCTCGGAAGGCCTGCAAGGCATCGCACAGCAAGTGCATTTGACGGCAGTTGCACTGGCGGACGAGTTGAAAAAACTGGGTTACAAAGTTGAAGAGGGTGTGTATTTCGACACCATAAAAATCAATGGCGCAGATCATGCAAAAATCAGGCAACTGTCAGAAGCAGCGCACATCAATTTCCGCTACACGGACACAGCCATCACCATTGCAGTAGATCAAACCACCGATGCGGACGACTTGAATGCCGTCATCAAGGTGTTTGCGCAAGCTATCGGGAAATTCGCGACCACCTTGACCGAAGAAATTATTTTCGCCAAAAAATCGCTCATCAAAAATCGAACATCGGCCATTCTGCAACACCCGATTTTCAACACGCATCATTCCGAATCGGAAATGATGCGCTATATAAAACGTCTGGAAAACAAAGACCTGTCCCTGACGCATTCCATGATTTCACTGGGTTCCTGCACCATGAAACTGAATGCTGCATCGGAACTGATGCCCATTTCCTGGCCGGAATTCGCGCACCTGCATCCCTTCGTTCCGGTGGAACAAGCAGCGGGCTACCTCGAAATAATTGACGACCTTGATAAATCGTTAAGTGAAATTACCGGTTTCGCCAAGATGAGCTTTCAGCCCAACAGCGGCGCGCAGGGTGAATATGCCGGGCTGATGGTCATCATGGCTTATCATCAATCACGCAATGAGGCGCATCGCAAAGTGGCGTTGATTCCCACCTCCGCGCACGGCACCAATCCTGCTACGGCGGCGATGTGCGGCATGAAAATCGTGCTGGTCAAATGCGACAAACAAGGCAACATCGAAGTTGACGATCTGCGCGAAAAAGCGATCGCGCATAAAAATGATCTGGCCTGCTTGATGGTGACCTACCCCAGCACGCACGGCGTATATGAGGAAGGCATCACCACCATCACCGACATCATTCACCAAAACGGCGGCCAAGTTTATATGGACGGCGCGAACATGAATGCCCAGGTTGGCCTGACCAGCCCCGGCAATATCGGCGCGGACGTATGCCATTTGAACCTGCACAAAACTTTCGCCATACCGCACGGTGGCGGCGGACCTGGCATGGGGCCAATCGGCGTGGCCAAACATCTCGCGCCGTTTCTGCCTTCACACCCGGTCATCAAAACCGGCGGTGAAAAAGGCATACACGCCGTTTCCGCCGCGCCTTTCGGCAGTGCCTCGATACTGCTGATTTCTTACGGCTATATAAAAATGCTGGGGTGCGAGGGCGTGACGGAAGCCACGCGCATGGCGATTTTGAATGCCAATTACATCAAGGAAATGCTGAAGGATCACTATCCAACTTTGTATAGCGGCAAAAATGGACGCTGCGCGCACGAAATGATTTTGGCATGTGCGGAGTTCAAACGCGCGGGAGGAGTAGAGGTGGGCGACATCGCCAAAAGGCTGATGGATTATGGCTACCACGCGCCCACTGTTTCTTTTCCGGTAGCCGACACCTTGATGGTCGAGCCGACCGAAAGTGAATCCAAAGAAGAGCTGGATCGTTTCTGCGTCGCCATGATTTCGATACGCAAAGAAATTGATGAAATCATATCGGGCAAAGCCAATAGAGTAGATAATCTGCTCAAGAATGCGCCGCACACGGCCAAGTCTGTCATTAGCAGCGATTGGCAACATGGATATACACGCGAGCAAGCGGCATATCCCTTAACCTCGCTGCGAGACAATAAATTCTGGCCCAGTGTTGCGCGCATAGATAATGTGCATGGCGACAAAAACCTGATATGCGCTTGCTTGCCGATAGAAAGTTATGCGGAAACGGTAACACCTTCTTAAACCTAAAGGAGCAAAATCATGAGCAAAGACACTTCAAACAATACCGCTGTCACTTTAAATGGCGCGCCTGTTACGCTATTCGGTGTCTTTCCGACCGTGGGTCAAACTGCCCCGGCCTTCTCCCTGGTAGATAAAGACCTGAAGGATGTGGCTCTGAAGGATTTTGCTGGCAAGCGCAAAGTACTAAACATCGTGCCCAGCCTCGACACCGCCGTCTGCGCCACCTCTACGCGCAAATTCAACGAGGCCGCAAGCAAGCTCAACAACACCGTGGTACTGGCCATTTCTGCAGACCTGCCCTTTGCCATGAGCCGCTTCTGTGTAGCCGAAGGATTGGATAATGTCGTCACGCTGTCACTCATGCGCGGTCGCGATTTCATGCGCAACTACGGCGTGAAAATTGCCGACACAGCGCTACGCGGCGTGACCGCGCGCGCCGTGCTGGTGCTCGATGAAAATGACAATGTGCTTCATGCTGAACTGGTAGACGACATTACCCACGAACCGAATTACGATGCTGCGTTGGCCGCACTGAATTAAAAGGGGGCGAAAATGCGCATTGGCAGACCACTCTCGCTGGGATGATGGGCTTGTGATCCCAATGGCGAATCTGGGTTAAAGTATGCGCGACTTAGAAAAATTCTCCACAATTGAGTGGTTGAAATTATTGCCAGTTAAATACGCACTCCGGCAAATGCGTAATGATGCGTGGCTGGCGATCTATAAAAAAATCCGGCCTAAAAATTTGAGTTTGTTTCTGCGTAAAACGGAATCGCTCAAGGGTCAGAATATCTCGCTGGTCATCGCATTTGAGCAGCCCTGGGCGTTGGACTGGCAACTGCGCATGGCACAGCGCAATCTGCTGGACAACCATGCCATACTGGTTTTTGATAACTCCCGGCGAGCCGCAGCCAGACTTGAAATAGAACACGTCTGCCGTGACCGGGGGGCTTTTTACTTTGCTTTACCCGTGAACTTTACCCGGCACGTCAATCGGTCGCACGGCATGGCGATGACTTGGGTATTTCACAATGTTGTCCGCGCAATACAGCCGCGCATGTTCGCCTTTCTCGATCATGATCTGATCCCAATCGAAAAAATTTCGCTCGCACAACGATTGGCAGACCAGCCTTTTTACGGCGACCTGCGAACCAACCCTTGGTCGTGGAATCTCTGGGCCGGTTACTGTTTATATAATTTTCAATCTGTCGCAAACTTGCCGCTTAATTTTCTTTATGACTTCTCGCAAAAACTTGATACCGGCGGACGCAACTGGCGCTGTCTTTATCAAAACCATGAAAAGCAGCAGTTTGCTTTTGCCAAAAGCACCTCGGTAACGGTAAAAGCGCCAGATATTGCAACACCCCGTGCGGTGCAGATGGTGGATAACAGTTGGCTGCACATAGGCTCGATCAGTTACAACGACAACTTCCGTCCCAAATTGGAATTCTTCAAAAATTTGGCGCGCGCTCTGGACCATGGAGTGAGCTGGCTTTCGCTGGTTGAGCAAGGCCAGATACAAGAAAATGCACTCGGAAGATCGGTCGGATGATTATCTACAGCCATCGCGCAATATTCAAAAGGGAAGCTAAGTGAAGGTGATTTACAGTACGTTCAGTCGTCTGGGAGGCACAGGGCTTTCCAACGTAGCTTTCCATGCGGCAAAAGCACTCTACCAGCAAGGTAATCTGGTAAAAGTCATCACTTATGGTAATTGCCAGAACATTGTTCCAAACAGCTTGATCAAAATCATTCGCTTCCAACCAGCAAAAATATTTTCAATGCTGTCTTCGCGTTATTACTACTCGATGAAGCGCATGTGGCTGGACTGGCGCGCCGCCGCTTATATAAACAGCCACAAATGCGATATTTTTCATGGCTGGTCGCATGAATGTTTGCATTCATTGAAAGCAGCAAAACGTCAGGGTGCGCTTACAATCATTGATCGCGGGAACACTCACCCTAGGTTCAACAAGTACATGCTCGATGAGGAATATGCCATTTATGGTATATCCCGAAAACTCGATCAGGCGCCCAGATGGCTCAAGCCATTTGATAGTTTGCGGCGTGAATTAGAAGAGGCGGTCGAAGAATTTGAATTGGCAGACTATGTGTTTGTCAACTCACAATTTTGCTACGACACGTTTGTCGACGAGGGCTACCCCAAAGAAAAGCTGGTGATGATTCCGCGTGGTTTTGAAGTGACCCAATACCAGCCGTTGCCCAAGAAAGACAATAAATTCCGTGCGATATTCGTCGGGCAACTGTGTGTGCGCAAGGGTCTTAAATACTTGCTGGAAGCGTGGGACAAACTGAATTTACCCGATGCAGAACTCATACTGGTGGGTCATTTGCATGAAGAGCTTGAAGCACTGATGAAACCTTATTCGGGGCGTAAAGACATTGTGCGTTGGGGCTTTGTGCCCGACCCGGTCAAGCTATACAACAGCGCCACTGTCTTTGTGCTTCCTACAATTGAGGAGGGCAGCGCAAAAGTGACCTATGAAGCCATGGCTTGCGGCATACCGGTGATCGTCACACCTAATGCAGGCTCGCTTGCGCGCGACGGCAAGGATGGTTTTATCGTACCTATCCGCCAAGTAGAACCGCTGATGGAAAAAATACTGTACTTCTACAACAACCGCGAAGCGGCAGTGGAAATGGGCAGGGAAGCGCGGCGATATATTGAGACTTACACTTGGGAGCATTACGAGCGGACGCTGATTGAGACGTATCAGGCGTTGCTGGATCTACGCCACCCGAAGCAAGCAATGTAAATTTCTTTACAGCAACAGCGCAGAGTCAAGTTTATTTCTCCGTAGGTATTGTTCCCGATCAAACGGACATTTATGTAGGGCGGGTCACACCCGCCGTTGTTTGTTGGCGGGTATGACTGCAGCAGGTCATCGGCGAAATGATGCGGCGTGGTATCATTTCCACTTAAGGGAACCTCTAATAATTCGTCATTCCCGCGAAGGCGGGAATCCAGCTTGTTGATTTGACTGGACTCCCGCCTTCGCGGGAGCGACGAAATATGAATTTTTAGAGATGCCCTCAATAACGTGATACGGATAAATCAAGCTACATGCGACTGACCCCATCTCAAAAGCAAATCACCAAAAGTACCGTAAACCGTGTGCTGGGTACGGAGAGCCGTATTTGGTTATTCGGCTCGCGGGTGGATGATACGCTGCGAGGTGGGGATATTGACCTGCTGATCGAAACCGAAGCCGTGCTACCCAATCGCGCGCACACTCTTTGCCGCCTCCATGGCGCCTTGATTTATGCGTTGGGTGAACGCAAGCTGGACATCCTGCTCAAGGATGCGCGAACCCGCGACGCCCCTGTTTTCAACATCGCAAAACGTACCGGAGTAGTTCTGTGAGCCTCACCTATTTGCCGGAACATACGGAAAGCGCCCTGTTGGCACTGAAGTTGGCAGAAAAAGAAGTGGCGCACCTCGCTTATACCCACCGCACACTGTTTGCACAGCCCATAGACCTGCAATGGGTGCAAGCTCTTTCAAAGCGCGAAGACCTGGCAGAAAAAATTGATGCATTTGTGGGTAGATTTGGCCGACTGCAAGATCACATTGGAGAAAAACTCATCCCTCGTTTTGCCGCACTGTTGGGCGGCGTACCGAAACCTTCCTTATTGGACAATCTGGCGTACGCCGAGAGAACCGGCTGGATTGATAGCGCCGAAGAGTTCGTTGGAGCCAGAAAACTCAGAAACTTGCTGGTTCACGAATACATGGCGGAGGCCGAATTGTTTCTGGAATCACTGCAAGCCGCAGATGGGGCCACGCATATGCTCACCGATGTTGTAACCAGAATCACACAGCAAGCAGACACGCTTGGCATTAACAAATCGTAGAGTGATTAATACCAATTCCACTTCAATCTAGCATTTTGTAGGTCTGGATTCATCCCGACCTATTTATTAAGTATCTTAGGTTATTTTATTCTGATAAACGAAAGCTATGCCATGCACATAACCCCGGCGATTCCCCAAGAAAACTTAAATGCTACCCGCATGTTTCAGACTGGGGAGCGGTGGCACACATTCGCGTTTGAAATGTTTCCCGCACCATTCGGCAATAAAAAATTACTGGATGTGGGCTGTGGTGGAGGTGGGGTGGTAGCAAAAGCTGCCGAGTTGGGCTGGGCAGCTACGGGCATAGATTTGGCGCAGGGCAATGTTGATTCACTAAGAAATATGGGCTTTGAGGCACAAGTCGTTGACCTAAACGGGGTATTTCCATTTCCAGACCAATCATTCAGTTGCGTAACATTTATTGAGGTGGCTGAGCATTTGGTGCGCGCAGAACATACCTTCGCCGAAATATCGAGAGTGCTGATTCCCGGTGGCAAAGTGTTATTCACCACACCCAACAACGCATCCTACAGGAGACGTTTCAAAGCCCTTAAAGGGCGTGCGCCAGACGATGAAGGGTATCACTATCGGTTTTGGGTAAAAAAACAATTGGAATCCAAGCTGGCGCAAGTGGGGTTGCAAATTGAACGAGCAAACTCTTATGGCTATCTGCCACTGGTGGATATGATCAGCTTGCATAAAGTATTAACCGGGAAGAGGCGCGTATTCCGAATTGCTCATAAGCAGGAACCACTTTTTGCGGATCGTTTTGTCTGGCTTCTACGCAAAAGTTAGCGCGACTTCAGCGATTAAACCTATGCACTCCTGAATTTAGAATTCTCTATTATGAAGCCTTGCCTCCTTTTCCTAACCGCATCTGACCAACGTGGGGCAAGCAGCCGTTACCGGGTGTTTCAATATGTAAGAGCGATAGAAAAATCTGGTTTTCTTGTTCAAATACTGCCCCCATCCAAAACTTTGGGCAGAGGTATTGCCAGACTTTGGTCTAGCTTGGTTGAACAGTGGGCTATTCTTAAAGCTGCCAGAAATGCGGATGTAATTTTCATACAGAAACGACTGTTCAGCGGCAGATTCGTCCGACAGCTTTCGTCGCTGGGCAAACCGCTGGTATTTGATTTCGACGATGCAATATTTACCTCGCCCCAAGGAAACTGGTCTAACAATACCAAGAGACGTGTTTGTGACCGATTGAGCGCAATACTTTCGATATCCGATACAGTAATCACAGGAAACAGTTTCTTGCGAGAATATGCAGCATCCTTTTCACGCAGAGTAGAAGTGCTGCCCACGGTAGTGAATATTGAGCATTACCGGCTCAAAAATCACCAACCAAGCGATACCATTGTACTGGGTTGGATTGGCCACTCGGTTAACCATCCTTATCTGCAAAATATTTCTGAAGTGCTCAGTTTACTTTCCAGCAAATTTCCTAGCGTTTGCTTGCTTGTAATATCCGACATCGATTTTTATATGCCTGGGGTGCGTGTTGAAAATCGGCGTTGGTCGGAATCAAGCGAAATAAAGGATTTGCTAGATATGGATATAGGACTTATGCCGCTGACACCGGATGAATGGAGTCGGGGCAAATGTGCATTAAAGGCGATACAATATATGGCGTCTGGGTTGCCTGTGGTTTGTTCGGCTGTAGGCGCTAACCGAGATGTCGTGCGTGACGGGGTGGACGGTTATTTAGTGAGTAGCGATGGACAATGGCTGGACGCACTGTCTTCACTGATTGCATCTCTAGAGCTTCGACGCAGCTTCGGCATATCGGGCAGACAAAGGGCAATTGACCATTTCAGCCTTTCTGCCGTGGTACCACAGATGGTTTCGCTGCTGCAGGATCTGGTTATTCGTAAACATGACTCAAAATCCTCAGACTAAATTATTTGTCAATGCTCGTAAATATTCAACCTCTCAACTGGTTTGCGGCAAAGCTGAGGGATGCCGCAAAATAAATGTTAAGGCATACGGAATTCAGGGGCATGGTCAAGGCTGTGAAGCAGGTCAATATAGCTACCAAACATTGAGCAGGGAGAAAGTTTTGGAAAGACCGTTAAATGTGCTGCACGTTATAATTGGGTTAAACCAGGGCGGGGCTCAAGAGGCTGTATTGAACTTGTTTAAAGGGCTGGATAGACGGCAGTTCGAGCCTATTGTTTGTGCCATTGAAAACACAGGGGCCATAGGCAAGGAAATCGAAGCCGCCGGCTTAGAAGTGATTGTACTCGGCCATAAAAGGCAGGCATTACGTACTATTTTTACGTTGGCCAAGTTAATGCGGGACAGAAAAATCGATATAGTCGACACTGCCGGCTACCACCCTAGTCTCTATGCCAGAATCGCCGGATTGTTGGCTGGTGTACCGGTGTTAATTAGTCACGAACATGGTGTATATGCACATAAACGCTGGAGGCGGGTAATCCTTAATAAGCTGCTTGCTCCTTTTACCGACTGTTTTATTGCTGTCAGTCAAGTGATGGCCCAGCAGGTGATTGACTGGTATGGCTATGCCGAGACCAAGGTTGAGTTCATTCCTAACGGGGTGGATACATTGCGTTTTGCACCACCATCTTCTCGGAATGAGGCCAAGCAAAAAATGGGGCTTGACCCCAAGAGATTGGTTGTGGGCATGCTTTGCCGACTTACCCCAGATAAGGGGCATAGATTTTTTTTTGATGCAGTTAAAACTCTTCGTGGAAAGTTTGATGTGCAATGGCTCGTGGTTGGCATGGGCAATAGCGGTATTGAAGAGCAGCAGGTTATGCAGGAAGCAAAAGATCGCGGCGTGGATGATGTGGTGCAGTTTTTGGGGCTGCGGCGAGACGTACCAGATTTAATGGCTGCTTTTGACTGCTATGTATTGCCAACTTTGCGAGAGGGTGGCTGCCCGATTTCAGTTATGGAGGCAATGTCGTCTGGTTGCGCTATCGTGGTCAGTGACTTCCCTACCAATCTGGAGGCTGTATCTGACGGGGTAAATGGCCTTGTTGCGCCAATGGGAGATTCTGTAACTCTAACGAAACATATTGAGACCTTACTTAAGAACTCAATTGTACGGGAGCGACTTGGTGCAAAAGCACGCCGCTATGCAGAAGATAATTTATCAATCCAACGAAATACAGATAAAACCGCTGCTCTCTACAAGCGACTGATGAGCAATAAAAAAGACACTCAGTAGAGTTACATTATTTCATTTTCTATTTGAAGCGACAATAATTCCCTCTTCAGCGATGCAGCTCACCCACCCCTAAGGAGCGCGGTATTTCATAGCTATTTAATTTAGGTGAATATACCAAGTTAAGATTTTTCGCCTTTAAAATGCCGCCTAGTTACGCCGCTTGTTTCGGATGTATGTGGGCATATGGTTGCACCGCTATTTGGATATTGATTTTGCAGGGACAGTGCTAGTCGAGGCAAGTCCAAAGTAATGCAAACCCTAGTACTTTGGCAACGATACAGCCAATAAATTATTTAACGCCCTAACAAAATGGAGAGCCAATGATTTACCGGGAACACTGTCCGATAACGGGTGAGCGTAGCGAGGTGATATTTTCCAGACCTTATAAACTTCCTGAGCTGTCGGCGATCATTAATGATGAAGAAGTGATGCAGGCAATTTTGGATAAGCATTATGAAATCCGCTACTGCGCTGCATCTGATTTGTATTTTCAAAGTTGGGTATTCGATGATGTCGAAGTAGCGCACTATTATTCCAAAGGAAGCGATGTTTCAACTATCCTGCGCTTAATAGCCGAACAAAAAGTACATTGGTTCGCACATATGACTGAGGAGATTCTGGTGTTGCGACAAGTCAGCAACTCGGCCCCCCCCGCAGTGCTTGATTTCGGAACTAATTGGGGAAAGTGGTCAAGCATGGCGCTGGCGCACGGGTGTGATGTGTATGGCGTTGAAGTGAACCATGCCGCAAAGGATTTTTGCGCCAGTCGAGGAATCAAGATGATCGGAACGGATCAGTTAAGTGACATCCCTATTTTTGACTTCATCAACATTGATCAAGTTGTCGAACATCTAAGTGATCCGCGCGGGATCATTGCCCAGTTGAAGTGCGCCTTGAAGCCGGAAGGAATAATCAAGATCAGCGTACCTAAAAATGCCAGCCTGCCCTTGCTTTTACGCAAGGCTCAAGCTTCTGGCGACAACTCAGTACTAAAAGCGAAAACACTCAAACCACTTGCCCCGCTTGCACATGTAAATTTATTTACTAATCGGGGGCTAAGAGTATTAGGTGCTCATCTAGGTCTTGAGCCGATGCGCCCGCCCATTATGGCTTGGCTTGGTGCAGGGCAGATGTGGAACATGCCCAGACAGCTTAATCGCAACCTGATGGTTCCATTTAAGCGCTACTTTCAGCGAGGAAATTACCTGTGGTTTCGCCCAGCGTAAGTTAATAAACTTGCCTCGCTCACCCTGCGCCAAAAGCGCGGGGAATACAAATACATGCTAAAACCTCCCCCACCCTATCCGATTTTTTCATCTATCCGCCTGCAACAAGTTTGGCCACGCCGGGGCTGGGATACGTGCATGCTCAAAAAGATTTAGGCGTTATAGGTAGAAACCAACACTGTCACCACAACATGGGCCTGATTCAGTACGATGGCAAATTCCGCTGCATCAATCCTATACTCGTACACCATGCCTCTATTTTTTCTTGCCTTGCAGTTGAACAACCGCCTTGGCAAATTCCCCGAAATCCGGCAAGCATGATTGGGCAATCGAATAGACAATAGCCCAGTTAATGGCATCATAGTTATGGACAGCTATATTACGAAATCCAACTGCCTTTTTCATGCGCACAGCCAAATCTGCACTAATCATTCCCGCTTTACTTAAAACATCGAAGGTTTGCCCCATTGTGTCAGGAGGGGGTAGCTCCGTTTCTGAAATGAGGTGCGCGCCAATGTCCACGCAAATCTGAACAGCGCGAGTCAAGTTCAGCGTGAGGATGTCCTGAGCATCAATATCTTTTTCCAACGCATGGACATCTTTTGGACATTTTTCTTCAACCCGGCGCAGGGATCGCTGTAAAGACTCCAATTTCTGTTCAATCACAGGCCAATCCATGCTTGCCTCCTTTCCTTGAGGATTCTGCTTCGATAAGGCATAAAATCTGCCTGATTGAAAAGGTGCTTGCTGAGCATCAAAGCGTAACGGGAGTTGTCCCCCAGAATTCTTTTTCCTTTAGTCACGATTTGCCCCAACAAGGGCTCTCCTGCAGAAAAAATATCTACCAAATCTACCGGGCGTCCCAGTGCTACGGCCAGTTCTGAAATCAGCTGGATTTTTTCAAGCTCTGCAAGTGGCCGACCAACATCAATTGCCAAATCAAGGTCGCTGTCCCGCCCTGCTTCACCTTGGGCCATCGACCCAAACAATATCGCCAGACGAATCATGGAATGCCTTTCCAGCACTTGCTTGATGCCAGCATCCTCTGTTGCTCTCGAGTTATGGGGGTTGTTCATTTAGTCACCCTTTGAGTAGATTGCAGACAATAACACAAGTGCTTGCAGGACAAAATCTGTGTCCGCACGGCTCCCAGCATTAATGTTTATGCGGCGCTGCGTCGGAATGTGGCGATGCAGTGGGTGCTGGCCTGATATTTTCCTCATGGGGCATAGTGTTGTGCTCTTCTCCTTCACTGTGATCCGCGTCATCGTGATGGTAGTCATGGCCCGCACCTTCTACTTTAGGCATAGACATTACACCCAGACCATAACGGTAAACCAGCTCGCCGCCATGCCACGCGGTCGATAACAGCAAGCTCGCCGCGAATACCAGCAGCGCTGTGAACAGCCAGCCTTTACTTTTGCGATGACGATACAAATAATATTCCCATGCCGCGATTCCCAGCAGCACCGTGAACGTAGCCATAGCCCAGTTGCGGTGTTCAATCATGGCAAGGTGGGAAGGCTCATCGTGGTTGACAGTATTAAAGGCAACCCAACCCATGGCGACGGTCAGCAGGGTAGCGCTGATGCCGATCCAAAAATTCCAGCGGGCCGTGGTGCTCAGTTGATTTTTCAGATTGATGTTTGATACGAAGTGGGACAGCAGGTGCAGTGCTGCTGCGACGATTAACAAGGCTACGGTGAAGTGCACAAAGATGGGATGCCAGTTGGGCAGAATGTTAATCATGTTTCGTTATCTTTCAAAAGTTAAAAATTTTTTTTCAGTACCAGAATCGCACACCGGCCACCAAGCGAGTTTCCGTTGTACGCTCACCCGCTGCTCGCGCGTAATCGGCCGTGCCGCCATGCTTTCCGCTCCACTCCACACCCAGGTAAGGCGCGAATTCGCGGCATATTTCATAGCGCAGCCGCAGGCCTGTGCTTAGGTCGCTCAAGCCCGACCCCAACTCGCTGGCCGCATCCTGTTTGCCGTAAAAATTTGCTTCCACGCTCGGCTGCAAGATCAGTTTTTGCGTCAGCAGCAACTCGTATTCCGCGCTTAAGCGCAAAGCGGTGCGACCTTGTTCGCCGAGATAAGCGGCCGCATCTACTTCAAACCAATAGGGTGCGAGTCCTTGCACACCCACTGCCAGCCATTTTCGATCCGGGGCTAGACCACTGTCGTAACGCATTCCTAACTGCGTATCCCAATAAGCGGTCAGCGCATGCCCCCACAATAACTCGGCACGTGCTTCGTGCAGCTTGCCCTCATCCACTTCGCCTTCAGCTTTAAGTACCAACTTGTTGTAATCCTTGCCGTACCAGCCTTGCAGGTCATATGCCTGAAACGAATCATCACGCGATTGCACCGCTTCCAGCCGTTCAAGCAATAGACCGCCGAAGTAAGCTTGGTCGGCCATGCCGTGTGATGCCATAGCGCCTAAGCTATAACCGCCAGAATACGCATGTGGATCACGCGCCGCGCTAGGGGCGGAAGTATCATGCCCCATCTGGCTGTGATCCATGCCGGGCATTGTGCTGTGATCCATATCTGGCATCGTTTCAGCCGCGATGGCTTGCTGCCCCGCGACAAGTGTCATGCTGAATGCGAGTGCGGTTGTTGCAAATATTTTCATCAGTTTTTTTATCATCATTTTCTCCGCATTAAGCGACAACAACTTCGCGCATCATTCCCGCATCCATATGAAACAGCAGATGACAGTGCCAAGCCCAGCGCCCCAGTGCATCCGCCGTCACCAGAAAGCTGATGCGCTGTGCCGGTTGCACGATGATCGTGTGCTTGCGAACCTGCACCTCGCCTTGCGCGTTTTCCAAATCGCTCCACATGCCATGCAAGTGCATGGGGTGTGACATCATGGTGTCATTCACCAGCACCACACGAATGCGTTTGCCATGCGGGAAATGCACGGGTGTGGATTTGCCAAACTCCAATCCATCTAGCGACCAGGTGTAGCGTTCCATATTGCCGGTGAGATGGAGTTCGATTTCTTGATCGGCCTCGCGTGTATCCGTAATGCCCGGCAAGCTCTTCAGGTCGGCGTAGGTCAACACGCGGCGGCCGTTATCGCGCAAGCCGATGCCGGGGTCGTCCAGATTGGTGCGCGGGGTATCCACGCGCATATCAACGCTGGGGCCGTATTCAGTTTTAGCATGGCGTACTGTCACAGGGGCTGTGCTTGCTGCCATGCCCGCCATACCACTCATGCCTTCAATATTACTCATGTCGTGGCTACTGTGATCCATCGCCATATCAGACATATCACCCATGCCTTCCATACCGCTCATACTGTGCTTGCTGTGATCCATCGCCATGCTGCCATGATCCATGCCACCATGATCCATACCCGCCATGCCGCCCATATCACCCATCATGTCGCCCATAGTGAGTGGCTCTGGTTTATCCAGATCAGGAACGGCTGCCGTCAATCCCGGCTGCTGCGCCAGTGTGCCGCGTGCGTAGCCGGTTCTATCCATGCTTTGAGCAAAAATCGTGTAAGCCTTTTCGGTGGGTGAGATCAGCACATCGTAAGTTTCTGCTACGCCCATGCGTATCTCATCCACTGTGACCGGTTCTACATTTTGACCATCGGCCTGCACCACGGTCATTTGCAAACCGGGAATACGCACATCAAAAAAGGTCATGGCCGAACTATTAATAAGGCGTAGTCGCACTCGTTCACCCGGATTAAATAACCCCGTCCAATTGCCCGTATGTGCGTTGCCATTCATCAAGTAGGTGTAGGTGTGGCTGGAGATGTCGGCCAGATCCGTGGGATTCATGCGCATCTCGTTCCACATGCGCCGCTTGGCCAATGCGGCTGACCATCCGTCTTGCGCCACGTCTTTAAAAAAATCCGCCACGGTGGGCTGGTTGAAATTGTAATAGTCGCTTTGCACTTTCAGTTTTTTGAGAATGCGTTGCGGCACTTCATCGCTCCAATCCGCCAGCGTCACCACGTAGTCACGTTCGAACTTGATGACATCGCTCATGGCTGGCGCTATCACAATCGCACCGTACAAACCCGCTTGCTCCTGAAATCCAGAGTGCGCGTGATACCAATAAGTGCCGGATTGCTGCACTTTAAATTGATAGGTGAAGGTCTCTCCCGGTTCAATGCCAGGGAAGCTAATGCCGGGTACGCCGTCCATCTGGTACGGCAACAAAATGCCGTGCCAATGAATGGAAGTTTGCTCTTGCAGTTGATTGGTGACGCGGATGGTGATTGTTTCTCCTTCGCGCCAGTGCAATGTCGGACCTGGCAGTGTGCCATTCACGGTGGTAGCCAGCCGCGTCTTACCCGTAAAGTTGACCAGCGTTTGGGCTATGGTTAAATCAAATTCCGTGCCGCTCAATATTTGGCTTGTGCCGGACAGTTTCGGTGCGGCCAGCAAGGTGTTCCACGGGGCCAATCCTAATGCCACGCCACCTGCCGCAATGCCGCGTAAAAATTTACGGCGGGGCAGGATGGATGCAGGGTAATTTTTGTGCTTCATATTCAGAATCCTTTAAAAAAGTGCGAATCCATAGGCGCGATATGCCTGCCGAACAAATCAAAATGAGAGCTATATTGCCGAGCAAAATCAGCAGCACTACTGGGTGAAAAATTGGGTGAAAAATAAAGACACTCGTCCCGCGTTAAGCGCGAGCGAGCGGAGGGGGAACGAGCGGAGCAGAGGTAAGGGATTGGAATGCAGTCGAAAAAAACGGGGGTGACATAGAGCAGGGCTGAGCTTCTGCTAGGGTGATGGTCGCGGTGCTGATGTATCCGCTGCAAGCCAGGTGACAAACCCCGCATTTATTGCAATCAGATTTTTGCTGCGCGTGATGCGGGGCAGACTGATCCTGATTGGCGCCAAGCTGATGATGGTGCGCTTGATGTGCCTCGCCAGGCTGACTACCGCCATGCATGGTGATAGGCATAGCCAACACGCTGTTGCTAAATAACGGCAGCCAAATGGCCAGCACAAGCGCAATGAATTTTTTGGATCGAGCGAACATTTTTGCATCCTGTCAGAATGCTTATACGCTGTCAAATGCAAGTCAATTTAATTCAACCCGGATTATCCATTAACAAAAAATCGTCATACGACGCAGGTCGGTATCCAGATGATTATCAAATTCCCACGTCAATGGGAAACGTCATGGATTTTTCCGCTGTGCGGCATGGTTTTTATAACTGGATTTCCGCATGCGCGGGAATGACGGGCTAATGGAAAATTTCGGTTAAAGCATGTTCGTGTTTCGCACACGCGCATCATGGAAACTCAATCCAGCATGCACAAATAGGATGCCCATCAATAATCATCGGTGGGCCAGCCCGATGGGAGTGAAATCCTGCCCGGCGAATCAATCGTTCTACGCCAATCGGCGAAACGCTGATCAATCGCTTTGCGCCGCGCGCTGCTGCATAACAAATCGATTCCTGAAGTAATTTGACACGAACAGGTGATGAGAGCTGCCCCTGCGTTGAGTCAACGTGATTTAAATCCATTGCTGCAAAACGTGATAGCTCCCATACATCCGCCGAGCAGGGTGGCGGCAAGCCATTGAGAAGCTGGGGAAACACCTCCCCCAGAAGGTAGGGACGAATAGTAGGAAGCAGGCGAGCGCAGCCGAAGACATGGCCATCATCATCTTGCGCCACGACATAAATTGTATCCGGGCGGTCAAATTGATCCCGCTCCTCACCATCCTGCAGGCGGAGATCCCAACCAAGCTGTTCAACGAATACTTGGCGGCGGTAATGGCCAAGTCTAGAATACAAATTTCCGGGAAGCTTTCCCGGCGCGCCTGACATGAGCTGCATAATCACCCCAAAATAAACGTTGTAATTGGAGGGGCTATTTATGCAACGGAAAGGAAAATTTTGTAACTGTAAACATTGACAGGTTGTCAAATGTACCGAGTAATGATGTGGCTCTGCACCACCTCTCGCCAGTCAATCTTATCAACCACAGTTTCAAGCAGATCCAAGGTTTTTGTGACGCCCAGGTCGCGCTGCATAACATCTACCAACATAATGTTGCTGCGAGGGGCATCCATTCTTACCAACTGCGGACACCCTTGCGAGATATCCATTTGCCAATCCCACCCCAACGTAATGACTGGGGTAGTGACGCTAAGCCATTCTGTGTAACCGGAAATAGGGGTCAGGCTAGCCCCTTCTTGAGGGAGGATAGGGGTATCATCATCCAAGCCGGATACGAGATGTACCAACGGGATAGCCTCTAATGTTTCGAGCAACATCCGTACATACCCATCTTGGGACAGGATGATGGGATGATATATTTGAGAGTTGGCGCTTGCTTCAATATGATGGCTCATGACTATTCCTTGGTAATATTGGTAATATTCTGCTGGAACACTACATGACGCAGCGGCAGCGGGCTAGTGTCAAATCTGACAGTTGGCTAGATGAAAAATTAAGGCTTGGGGGGTAGTATCGTGAAAGCTTGGCAGGAAGACATGTTGCATGCGCTGAGTGTCGTTAATAACGAACAAGAGTTGTTTGGGATCGTTACAGCATACGCACACAACCTTGGGTTCGATAATTGTGCATATGGCTTGTGTATGCCCCTCCCCTTAACGCAGCCAAAATTTGCAATATTCAACAACTACCCTGTTGACTGGCAAAAAAAATATCAGGAGTCGGGTTATTTGGCTGTAGATCCATCGGTGCAGCATGGTCTGCGTTCAGTAATGCCTGTGATTTGGTCCGACCATTTATTCGATACTGCCCGTGAATTTTGGGAGGATGCTTGTTCATTTGGATTAAAGTTCGGCTGGGCACAGCCCTGCCGAAATGAAAATGGAATTGGGATGTTAACGCTGGCCCGTTCAGCCCAGCCAATTTCTGACAGCGAACTACAGGACAATGGTCTTAAGATGGCGTGGTTGGCTCAGGCTGCACATCTGAGAATATCCCGCCTGCTGGTTCACAAACTGCTTCCTGAAGCTGGAGCACAATTGTCCGATCGTGAAATCGAGATTCTACGATGGACCGGCGATGGCAAGACCTCTGGCGAGATTGCAGACATCCTTAATGTGACGGAACGCACGGTTAACTTCCATATTGGCAATGCCATGCACAAGCTGAACGCTTGCAACAAGATTGTGGCTGTAGTGCGAGCGGCTATGTTGGGTATGTTGAGCTGAAGCGGGTTCACAGACACCCTCGGTTCGTCTAACTCCAATTCCCGACAAAAATGCCCACAAGGCATCTCTAAAAATTCACATTTCGTCGCTCTCGCGAAGGCGGGAGCCTAGTCAAATCTACAAGCTGGATTCCCGCCTACGCTGGAATGACGAATTATCCCAGATTTTCCATTAGCGTTCGTAACGAGGGCGATCAAGAGGTTGAAGATGTGCGAAAAAAATCAAAAAATGTTCGGAGGGCGTAGTCACTCTACGTT
>JAYUTK010000014.1:0-7725 GCA_043755195.1 Gallionellaceae bacterium | reverse complement strand
CATCTGATTAGACTAACACCTTGTCTAATATTTCGCCTCCGCCCAATAGAGACGGGCGTTAGGGGCAAAAAAACCTCCACGAAATGTCACTTAGCTCAAACCAACACAAGATATATCGGTAATTTTTTGTATAGGTAAAGGGGTGGGTCACGAATTAATTTTTGCGGGTTGTATTTGCCGCTATCCGGTCGGGCGGGTAGAATCTCGGCCTTTGCTGCTGTGCACCCGACCCTATTGTGAAACCCATTTTAAAATCCACCAAACTCTCAAACGTGTGCTATGACATACGCGGCCCGGTGATGGAACGCGCCAAGCAGATGGAAGAGGAAGGCCAGCGCATCATCAAGCTGAACATCGGCAATCTCGCGCCGTTCGGCTTTGAAGCGCCGGAAGAAATTCAGCAAGATGTGATCCTCAATTTGCCCAGCGCCTCCGGCTACTCTGATTCCAAGGGGCTATTCGCGGCACGCAAAGCCATCATGCACTACTGCCAGTCCAAGAAAATCATGGGTGTCGGGCTGGAAGATATATACATGGGCAATGGCGCATCGGAACTGATTGTCATGTCCATGCAGGGCCTGCTCAATACCGGCGACGAAGTGCTGATCCCCACACCCGACTATCCGCTGTGGACGGCCTCGGTGACGCTGGCTGGCGGTACGCCGCGTCATTATGTGTGCGACGAGCAAAATGACTGGATGCCCGATCTGGCCGATATGCGTAGCAAGATCACGCCAAAAACGCGCGCCATTGTCATCATCAATCCGAATAACCCTACCGGTGCGCTGTACTCGGACGAATTGCTGCTCGAAGTCGTGCAGCTCGCACGTGAGCATGGTTTGATTATTTTTGCCGACGAAATTTACGACAAGATGTTGTACGACGGCGCGACCCACACCTCAATTGCTTCGCTGGCCGATGATGTGTTGTTTGTCACGCTGAATGGCTTGTCGAAGAATTATCGCGCCTGTGGCTATCGCAGCGGATGGATGGTGGTGTCGGGCAAGAAAAAACACGCGCAGGATTATATAGACGGCCTGACTATCTTGGCTTCGATGCGGTTGTGCGCCAACGTGCCAGGACAATTTGCGGTGCAGACTGCGCTCGGTGGTTACCAAAGCATCAACGATTTAGTCGCCCCAAGCGGGCGCTTGGGCAAACAGCGCGACCTGGCCTACCACTTGCTCACCGCAATACCCGGCGTGACTTGCGTCAAACCTAAAGCCGCGCTGTATTTATTTCCGCGCCTTGATCCGAAGATTTATCCGATCAAAGACGACCAGAAATTTATTCTGGAATTGTTGGAAACTGAAAAGGTGCTGGTGGTGCAAGGCAGTGGCTTCAACTGGATACATCCCGATCATATTCGCGTGGTGTTCTTGCCGAATGCGGATGACATGACGGAAGCAATCGGGCGTATCGCAAGATTTTTGGAAATGTATCGCAAGAAAGTGCACTCGTAGGGTGGGCACGGTTCTGTGCCCACGCGGGAAAATGGTGGGTACAAAATCGTGCCCACCCTACAACTAGGAATTTAAATGAAACCAATCAACGTAGGCCTACTCGGTATAGGCACTGTAGGTGGCGGCACCTTCACCGTATTGCAGCGCAACGCCGAAGAAATTGCCAGGCGTGCCGGTCGCCCGATACGCATTACAGTCGTTGCAGATAAAGATACGGCACGCGCCAAGGAGCTGACGCAAGGAGCTTGCCGCATTACTAGCGACGCATTTGATGTGGTTAATGACCCGGAAGTAGATGTCGTAGTCGAATTGATCGGCGGCTATGGTGTGGCCAAAGAACTGGTGCTCAAAGCAATTTCCAACGGCAAGCATGTGGTCACCGCCAACAAGGCTCTACTGGCCACGCACGGCAATGAAATTTTTGCTGCGGCACAGGCCAAGGGCGTGATGATAGGCTTTGAAGCAGCCGTAGCCGGTGGCATTCCCATCATTAAAGCGGTGCGAGAAGGCTTGAGTGCCAACCGCATCGAATGGATAGCCGGGATTATTAACGGCACCACCAATTTTATTTTGTCCGAGATGCGCGACAAGGGCTTGAGCTTTGACACTGTGCTGAAGGAAGCACAGCGATTAGGTTACGCCGAAGCGGATCCCACCTTCGATATTGAAGGCGTGGACGCGGCACACAAGATCACCATCCTTTCTGCGTTGGCTTTTGGCATCCCGATGCAGTTCGACAAAGCGCATATCGAAGGCATTTCCAAGCTAGCTGCAACCGACATTAAATATGCCGAGCAACTGGGCTACCGCATCAAATTATTGGGTATCACCAAGCGCACCCCGGCAGGTGTTGAACTACGCGTCCACCCCACGCTAATCCCCGCCAAGCGCCTGATCGCCAACGTTGAAGGCGCGATGAACGCAGTTGTAGTACAAGGCGATGCGGTCGGAGCGACGCTGTATTACGGCAAGGGTGCAGGTGCAGAGCCTACTGCCAGCGCGGTCATCGCCGACCTGGTGGATGTCACCCGCATGCACACTGCCGATCCGGAACATCGCGTACCGCATCTGGCTTTTCAGCCGGATCAATTGGCCGATTTGCCCATCCTGCCTATAGAAGAAGTGCAAACAAGTTTTTATTTGCGCCTGCGCGTACAAGACGAGCCCGGCGTACTGGCCGACATCATGCGCGTGCTGGCCGACGAAAAAATTTCGATAGATGCAGTGATCCAAAAAGAACCTGGTGAAGGCGAAGACGAAGCGGATTTAATACTTCTGACGCATTTGATAGTTGAGAAGCGCATCAATGCCGCCATTGCCAAGATAGAAAAACTGATTGTCGTGGTAGGTCAAGTGACACGCATTCGAATGGAAGAGCTCGGAAAATAAAACGTAGTATGGGTGGAAACGCGCGATGTCCGCTCTTGGAATGTCACCGCGCAAATATCGCTACGTTCACCCAACTTACCTGATGTTGAGGCAATACATATGAAATACATCTCTACACGCGGCCATGCGCCTGCGAAAAACTTTACCGAAATTTTGCTCGGCGGTCTTGCGCCTGATGGCGGGCTATACCTGCCAGAAGTCTATCCGCAGATAAGCCGCGCAGAACTGGATGCTTGGCGCGCGCTGTCCTACGCTGATCTGGCTTTTGCTGTGCTATCCAAATTCGCTACCGATATTCCCGCTACCGACCTTAAGGCCATCATCAACAAAACCTACACTGCCAAGGTGTATTGCAATGGCCGCGCTGACAGCGATGCTGTACAAATTACCCCGCTACGCACATTGCAAGCTGGAGTGCATATCCTGGAGCTATCCAACGGCCCGACGCTGGCGTTCAAAGACATGGCCATGCAGTTGTTGGGCAACCTGTTCGAATATGCGCTGGCCAAACAACATGAAGAGCTGAACATACTCGGCGCAACCTCCGGCGATACCGGCTCTGCCGCCGAATACGCCATGCGCGGCAAGCGTGGCATACGCGTATTCATGCTTTCACCTAATGGCAAAATGTCGGGCTTCCAGCGCGCACAAATGTACTCGCTGCAAGACCCAAATATTTTTAACATCGCCATCAACGGCATGTTTGACGACGCACAGGATATGGTCAAGGCGGTGTCCAACGATCACGCCTTCAAGGCCAAGTACAAAATCGGCACGGTTAATTCCATCAACTGGGCGCGCGTGTCGGCGCAGGTGATTTACTATTTCAAGGGTTATTTTGCCGCGACCAAATCAAACGACGAGCAGGTTGCTTTCTCAGTTCCGTCTGGCAATTTCGGCAACATTTGCGCCGGTCACATCGCGCGCATGATGGGCTTGCCCATTGCCCAGTTGATACTCGCCACTAACGAAAATGATGTGCTGGATGAATTTTTCCGCACCGGCGCATATCGTCCGCGCACGACGGCGCGCACTTATGAAACCAGCAGTCCTTCGATGGATATTTCTAAAGCATCCAATTTCGAGCGCTTCGTGTTTGATCTGGTTGGGCGTGATGGCGCGCAGGTACGCGAGTTTTGGAGCAGCGTAGAAGCAGGTGGAGCGTTCGACATCAAAGGCTCACCGCACTGGGCAGCACTGGCGAAGTTCGGTTTCGCTTCCGGCAAGAGCACCCACGCCGATCGTTTGAAAACCATACGCGAGCTATGGAAAAAATATGGCGTGATGGTGGATACCCACACTGCCGACGGCATCAAGGTCGGCTTGGAACAGCGCCGCTACGGTTTACCATTGATCTGTTTGGAAACCGCGCTGCCCGCCAAATTTGAAGAGACCATAGTCGAGGCACTCGGTCGTAAACCAGAACGCCCCGCCACGATGCAAGGCATGGAAGATTTACCGCAGCGGGTGGAGGTGATGGACGCGGATGTAGCCAAGCTCAAGGCGTTTATTGCAGCGCATGTGGCGGGGTAAAACGGACTTCAAAGCATAAATAGTTAATGAACTGCCCGAATTTATTCTGCTGACAGGTAAGATTGCTCCGGCAAAATGTCGCGCAGTATCTGAAAAATTTCGCGGTAACTTTTTGGCGGTTTAAGCAATTCTTTTTCTTTGGCCGCATTGCGAATTAGTGACCGTAGCCTTTGTGCATCCGCGCTAGGGTGGTCGGCCAGAAACTCAGTCAAGGCAGCCTCGTCCTCCAGTAAGCGGTCACGCCAGCGTTCTATCTGGTGCAGCCAGGCAATATGCTGGTTCGATTTCCCGCTCCACACTTCCAGCTTGGCCATGATGGGCGCAGTATCTACTTCTCGCATCAGCCTGCCGATGTACTGCATCTGTCGCCGTTGCGCTCCGAATTTATTGATGCGTTTCATCTCGCGCACAGCATCGAACAGTCGCTCCGGCAAGTTCAACTCTTGCAGGCGGGCGCTGCTGAGCTCTACCAATTGCTCGCCAATATCCTGCAGATCATGCATCTGCTGTTTAACTTTTGTTTTGCTGGGAGGTAATTCCAGCTCTTCTATATTGTTGTCGTGATGCTCCATGCGGGCGAAATAATAATTGGATGTTGTTATGATAGCGGTTTTCCACGAAACAGTTTGCGATATGAATGCCATTACCGTAATTGAAACCCGTTTTTCCCATCCAGCCGAGACCTTGCGCCAGATTGCCCGCGACATGTTGGCCTATGCCAAACAGCAGGGAGCAACCGCCAGCGCCGCAGAAGTGTCGGATGGATTTGGTCAATCCGTTAACGTGCGCCAAGGCGAAGTGGAAACCATCGAATACAACCGCGACAAAGGCTTAGGCATCAGCGTGTATATCGGCCAACGGCGCGGCAATGCCAGCACTTCAGATTTTTCACCACAAGCTGTGCGCGACACCGTGGATGCTGCATTATCCATTGCGCGACATACCGCCAGTGACGATAGTGCAGGCTTGCCGGAGCAATCCATGCTGGCCACCGAGTTTCCGGATTTTGATTTATATCATCCTTGGTTGTTAAATGTGGAGCAGGCCATAGATTTGGCTAGAGAGTGCGAACAGGCCGCCTTTGCGCGTGACAAGCGCATCAAAAATTCGGAAGGAGCTTCGGTCAGTGTGCATGAAGCCCAATTTGTATTCGCCAATAGTTTAGGCTTTATCGGCGGTTATCCCACTTCGCGCCACAGCGTCAGTTGCGCCGTGATAGCGGGTAAGGGCAAGGACATGCAGCGCGACTATTGGTATAGCGAAGCGCGTAACGCGGCAGATATGCTCATGGTAGAAGAGGTTGGGCGCATCACAGCGGAACGTGCAATACGGCGACTCAATTCACGCAAGCTGGGCACCATGCAAGTGCCGGTGTTGTTTGAAGCGCCGATAGCCGCCAGCCTGCTCGGTCACTTTATTGGTGCGGTAAGCGGCAGCAGTCTATACCGCAAATCGTCCTTCTTGCTTGACCAGTTAGGTAAACCGGTATTCTCATCTAATATTCACATTGACGATGTGCCAGATATTCAACGCGGCTTGGGCAGCAGTCCCTTTGACAACGAAGGCGTAACCACGCAGCGGCGTGCCATCGTCGAAGCGGGCGTGCTGCAAGGGTATTTTCTCGGCAGCTATTCCGCGCGGAAACTGGGTATGAAAAGCACTGGCAACGCGGGTGGCAACCACAACCTCATTCTGCGTTCCGGTGAATCAGACTTCAATGATTTGCTGAAAAAAATGGGGCGTGGTTTGCTGGTTACTGAATTACTCGGTCAGGGTGTGAACCATGTGACCGGCGATTACTCGCGTGGCGCGGCAGGTTTTTGGGTAGAGCATGGCGAGATTCAATATCCTGTCGAGGAAATTACGATAGCTGGAAATCTTAAGGATATGTATCGCCATATCGCGGCAGTAGGGAGTGATGTGCTGGCGCAGGGGTCGCGCCAGAGCGGATCAATTTTGATTGAGAATATGATGGTGGCGGGGCAGTGAGGAGGATTGCAAGGCGTTAGGTTGTTGCGGCAAATACATCGCGCCCTTGTGTCCGCAACCTTGTAGCAGCAGTGTTAACAGCAACGTCATGCTCATCGTACGCATAGTCAGGTTCAACTAATAAAGAAACAGACTGGATTATATGACGGAAAAACATTTATCTCGGCTTAAACAATAAATTCACTTGGGGAGATGGATATGAACGAAGAGACATTACCAAACGCCACTATCATTCAGCTGGAAGCAAAAGAACAGTCTCACCCGTTCAAATTCACCGGCAAGGCCGGCGAATATTTTGGTATCTGGATAGTTAATTTATTTCTTTCCATTATCACGCTGGGTATTTATTCGGCTTGGGCTAAGGTGCGTAAGAAGCGCTATTTTTATGGCAACACCTGGGTGGCGGACAGCAACTTTGAATATCACGGCCAGCCAGTAGCCATACTAAAAGGGCGCATCATCGCGGTATGTGCGCTGGCAATTTATTCTGCCGCAGGCTATTTTTCTCCCAAGCTGGGGCAAGGTATTTTGTTGATATTAGGATTGCTGGCGCCGTGGTTGATTGCGCGCTCGATGGCATTCAACGCTTACAATTCAAGCTACCGCCAGATACGTTTTCACTTTAAATCCGGTTATCAAGATGTTCTGCTGGCGATTTGGCCGTTCATTCTGATTGCCTTGATTGCCTACTTGTTGCCGGGATTTGATCCTGCACAAGTCAGCAAAATTACTCCTGGTGAAATAGCGGGCATGCTTATTCCCGCAATCGTCGGGCTATTAGCTTTTCCTTACATCATGGGCGCAATCAAACGGCTGTACATTAGTCACTCCAAATATGGCGGCGCGCCTTGTGCATTTTCAGCCCGCATCGCCCAGTTCTATAAACTTTATATTATTGCTTTTGGTATTTTGATTGTCGGAGTTGCAGTGGTGGGACTGGCAATATTTATCAGCACACTGAGTCCGCTAATCGGTGTGCCTGCAATATTTTTTGCTTACCTGTATTTTGGCGCATTATTTATGGGCTACATTAACTCGCGCGTGACCAATCTGACATTTAACTCGGCCACCTTGGCCGACCAGGTATCTTTTAGCAGCACCCTATTAGCGGGTCGGTTGGCCAGAATTTATTTGTTAAATCTGCTGGCCATCGTCTTTACTTTTGGATTGATGATTCCTTGGGCGGCGATACGAGTTGCTCGGTATCGTGCCGAATGCCTTACTTTGAAATCTGCCACGGATCTAAATGCTTTTGTGAGCAAGATCGGGCAAGACGTAGGGGCGACCGGTGAAGAGATGGGTGAGTTTTTTGATGTTGATTTATCGCTTTAGAGATACCCTTTAATGATCA
>JAYUTK010000013.1:0-27429 GCA_043755195.1 Gallionellaceae bacterium | reverse complement strand
TGAGGGCGCCTCTAAAAATTCAAAATCCTAAGCTAGGCAAGGCGCGAGAAAAATTTTAGCGCGCCGCATATGTTTGATATGTAAGCGTTAAAATTTTTGGGGCAACGCAGCATCGCGACGGAGTTTGGATTTTTAGAGATGCCCTTGAGTATATTGGTGGCATTTCGGCCTACCAAATTGCACTTCTCCTACTTGTTTTATTCTAATGTTGACCAATCTAAGCTGTGTTGTAAACGATCATTTTCGATGAGGAGCTCATGATGCGTATTGGACTATTATTTTTTGTATTTATTTTTACCTTGGCATTGAGCGGTTGCGGCTATAACACTTTGCAATCCACCGACGAGGAGATCAAGGCGGACTGGGCTGAAGTATTAAACCAGTATCAACGCCGTGCCGATCTGGTGCCCAATCTTGTTAATACCGTAAAAGGGTTCGCGGCGCAGGAACAAGCGGTATTGCTGGGTGTGACTAACGCCCGCGCCAGAGTGGGCAGCATTCAGGCTACGCCGGAGCTAATCAATGACGAACAGGCTTTTGCCAAATTTCAGGCGGCTCAAGGCGAGATGAGTTCTGCTTTGAGCCGCTTGTTAATGGTCAGCGAAAATTATCCGCAATTAAAATCTGACGCCAATTTCCGCGACTTGCAGGCGCAGCTTGAAGGCACGGAAAACCGTATTACTGTGGCGCGTAATCGTTACATCAAATCGGTGAAGGATTACAACATTGTGGTGCGCTCCTTCCCCAGCAATCTGACTGCGATGATGTTTAGCTACAAGGTGAAACCGTCATTTACGGTCGAAAACGAAAAAGAAATTGCCAAGCCACCTACTGTAGATTTCGGTTCATCCGCTAACCCCGCGCCGGCAAAATAAAATGATTAGCGTCGGCGCGCGAGTCCTGCTACTTGCGATTTTGTGTGGTGGTGCTGGGGCTCAGGCCGAGGTAGCTGTGCCACCATTGAGCGCGCGGGTCACCGACTTAACGGGCACGCTTGAGCCTGCCCAAAAACAACAACTCGAATCCCGTCTTGCTCAATTTGAAAAACAAAAAGGGTCGCAAATTTCCGTTCTGCTGCTACCTACAACTGCGCCGGAAACCATAGAGCAATACGGCATCCGCGTGGCAGATGCGTGGAAGCTGGGGCGCAAAGGGGTGGACGATGGTGCGCTGTTGCTGGTTGCTAAAGAGGACCGCACGCTACGCATAGAAGTGGGTTATGGCTTGGAAGGTGTGCTGCCGGATGCCGTGGCCAAGCGAATTATTACCGAGACCATTACGCCGCTTTTCAAACGCGGCGATTTTTATGGTGGAGTTGCGGCAGGTATCGAGCAAATGATTTCGGTGATTGAAGGTGAGCCTCTGCCGCCTCCGCGCCAACGCAGTGCGACATCTGGAAATAATCAAAATTATGAATCGTTGTTGTTGATCGGATTTATGTTGGTGGTCGTGGTCGGCGGCATATTGCGCTCTGTGTTCGGTCGGCTGCCCGCAGCAATAATGATAGGCAGCGCGGCTGCGATGCTTGCTTGGTTTATTACCGGGCCACTGCTGATAGCAGCGGTAGTTGGCGTGATCGCATTCCTATTTACTTTGCTGGGTGGAAGCCGTGGCCTGATGGACGGCGGCAGACATAGTGGTGGGGGCTTGGGCGGCGGCGGGTTCGGCGGCGGTGGCTTTGGCGGCAGCGGGGGTTTCGGTGGTGGTGGTGGCGGCGGGTTCGGCGGCGGCGGCGCTTCAGGGAGATGGTAATGAATATGCGGCGCTACTTCAAACATCTAATGACCGGCAGCATAGCAGTCGGAGCCGCACTCTCTGCGCGCTCGATGAACGCCATCGAGCAGGCGATACGCGAAAGTGAATCCAAACATGCCGGGCAGATTTGTTTTGCAGTGGAGGCAGCACTCGACTTGGCTGCGTTACGCCGCAAGCAGAGTGCGGCTGAGCGCGGCATTGAAGTATTTTCGCGGTTGCGGGTGTGGGACACCGAGCACAACAACGGCGTGTTGATTTATCTGTTGCTGGCTGATCGTGACGTGGAAATCATCGCTGACCGGGGCATCCATGCCAAGCTTGGAAACGCGGTTTGGCAGACTATCTGTAATGACATGGAAGCGTCATTTCGGCTGGGAAAATTTGAAGCCGGTGTTATTCATGGCATCAATACCGTAGGTAATCTTTTGCAGCAACATTTTCCCCGGCCAGAGCCAGAGTTAGCAAAAAAATCTTCATTGCCTGTAAATGAATTACCCGTAAATGAACTAACAGATAAGCCTGTAGTGTTATAAAATCGCCCCTCCGATTTCCTCAACTATATTCAGATCTGGCCTGATGCGTATTTTGCTTAGCAACGACGATGGTTATTTTGCACCTGGCTTAGCCTGTCTTGCCGAAACACTTTCTAGTATTGCCGATGTCGTGGTGGTCGCGCCAGAGCGGGATCGCAGCGGTGCCAGCAACTCTCTGACTCTCGATCGCCCATTAAATCTGCGCCGTTCTGCCAGCGGTTTTTATTACGTGAACGGTACACCGACCGACTGCGTGCATCTGGCTGTTACCGGCATGTTGGATACGCAACCTGATATGGTTATCTCCGGCATTAACGCGGGTGCCAACATGGGTGACGATACGATTTATTCCGGCACGGTGGCAGCGGCGACCGAAGGCTTTCTGCTGGGCATTCCGGCGATTGCCGTGTCGCTGGCGGGCAAAGGGCTGGCGCATTACACCACGGCGGCACGGGTGGTGGCCGATCTGGTGCGGCAATTTGAAAAGCGCACCCATACTCATCCCTGGTTGCTCAACGTGAATGTGCCGGATATTCCCTACGAACAATTGCAAGGCACACAGGTGACCCGTCTCGGTCGGCGGCATAAGGCCGAGCCGGTGGTGAAAAGCACTAATCCACATGGCGAGCCTATTTACTGGGTCGGTGCGGCGGGCAAGGAGCAAGATGCGGGCGAGGGCACAGATTTTTATGCGGTGGCACATCAGCAGGTCTCGATTACACCATTGCAAATAGATTTGACGCAATACAGCCAGCTTGATGCAGTGCGCGGATGGTTGAACGGAGGGGGCGCATGATTGTTCGCCATAGCGGCATAGGCATGACCTCGCAGCGCACACGCGCACGCTTGATCGAGCGTCTGCGCGCACAAGGCATTCAGGATGAGACGGTGCTGGCCGCAATGAACGCTGTGCCACGCCACATCTTTGTGGATGAAGCACTGGCCAGCCGCGCATATGATGATGTGTCGCTACCGATAGGTTACGGCCAGACCATCTCGCAACCTTACATCGTGGCGCGCATGATAGAAATTTTGCGTAATGGAAAGATGCTGGATCGCGTGCTGGAAATCGGCAGTGGCTGCGGATATCAGGCGGCAATACTGGGGCAAGTGGCAAAAAAAGTGATTTCAGTAGAGCGTATCCATCCTCTATATGAGCGCGCGACCGACCTGTTAAATGAGTTGGAAGTGCGTAATGTCACCACACAATATGCCGATGGCAACATTGGAATTCCTGAAGCCGCACCATTCGATGGCATCATCATGGCAGCGGCGGCCACCCATGTACCGCAAGCGTTGTTGGAGCAGTTGGCCGTGGGCGGCAGAATGGTTCTACCGCTAGGCGCGCAAGAACAATTTTTATATTTGATTGAGCGTGATGCGGAAGGCTACCGCGAAAGCCGCTTGGAAGCGGTCAGGTTTGTGCCCTTATTGCTGGGAAAAACATGAACAAATATCTGCTGCATACGATCAGCATCCTGCTTGCTGGCGCGGTGCTGACCAGTTGCTCTTCGAGTGGACGTCAAGCGCCCTTAGTAGAACGAGGTGCAGCCAAAAAAATCACTGCACCCAGCGCGCAACGTGACCAGGATAACCGCCCGAAATTTTACGTGGTTGAAAAGGGCGATACGCTATATAGCCTGGCTTTTAACTACGGCCTTGATTATCGCGAAGTGGCTGAACTCAATAACATCCAAAACCCCGATGTCATTCATATTGGGCAGGAAATACGGCTGTTTCCAAGCGATGCTGCGACCACTACAAAATCGCAGCCAGAAACCAAACGCACGCCCGAGCCCAAAGTTGTTCCAGAAAGCAAGGTGCAGACAGGTGAAATCAAGGAATGGCCCAAGGCAGTCAAGTTAAATTATTCCGTGCAAGCCATCGCACAAATTAAAAAAATACAGGCAGAAATATCACAAGCCACACCCGCAATAGTAGCTAAAGTTGAAGACAAAAAAGACATTGCTGCCGATGAGAGTGATGGCGAGTTGGCGTGGGGTATGCCGACGGCCGGAAAAATAGTGGGCGAATTTTCCGAAAATGCCAATCGCAAGGGCATTGATATTGCCGGCAAGCTTGGCCAGAATGTGCTTGCCAGCGCTGCGGGAAAAGTGGTGTACAGCGGCAGCGGTCTGCGCGGTTATGGCAAGCTGCTCATCATCAAACACAACAAGATTTACCTCAGCGCCTATGCCCACAATGATCAAATACTGGTGAAAGAAGGGCAAAGTGTCAGCAAGGGGCAGCACATCGCCGCGATGGGAAATACGGATGCCGATCAGGTTAAACTGCATTTTGAAATCCGCAAATTTGGCCAGCCAGTTGACCCGGCGAAATACCTGCCACTGTGAACGAGCGCACGCTTAATAGCACCGATCACAGCCGGGATGTTGTTGGCTTGCGCTATGTCTATCCGGTGGTGTCGCGTCGTGCGGGCGGGGTCTCGGTCGGCATCAATCTCAACCCCAATAACTCCTGCAACTGGCGCTGCATTTATTGCCAAGTGCCGGATCTGCAACGCGGCACGGCACCCAAAATTGACTTGATTTTGCTGGAGCAAGAGCTGCGCGGATTTCTGCATGAATTGCTGCACGGCGATTTTATGCAGAGCCATGTTCCGCAAGAAGTGCGCCGCATCAACGACATCGCCTTGTCTGGTAACGGCGAGCCCACCAGCGCCGAAGAGTTCACGCAAGTCATCGCACTCATTGCTAAACTCAAGCAAGAATTGGCGCTGCCCGCCGACATCAAGCTGGTATTGATTACTAACGGCAGTCTGATCTTTCGCGAAAATGTGCAGCAAGGATTGCGTCTGATGGCACAACTCAATGGTGAAGTGTGGTTCAAGATTGACCGTGCCAGCAAAGAAGGTATGCAGCGCATCAACGACACGCGCACCAGCATCAGCAAAGTGCGCGAGAACCTCACCACTGCTATCCGCTTGTGCCCGACCTGGCTGCAAACCTGCTGGTTCGCGCTGGATGGTGATGCGCCCAGCAAGCAAGACCAAGATGACTATCTGGATTTTCTGGTCGGGCTGTTGCAGGGTGGCATTAAACCAAAGGGCGTGTTGCTCTACACCTTAGCGCGTCCTTCGCTACAAGCAGAAGCCCCGCGACTTGCGGCATTATCAGCAGAGCAAATGGAAAATTTTGCAGCGCGTGTTCAAGCTTTGGGTGTTGAAGTTAAAGTGACGATTTAGCGTTATTGGTAGGTTTCAAACAGACCGCTTAGTTAGTAATAATGATGCGATAAACTAATACGTCCAACTCATTCCTGCCATTACCTGCTTGCGCTCATAGTCATATCGCAAATCAGTTGAATTTTGTATATTGAAAATCGCCTCTGTCCAGAGTGAGGAATTTGCACTTCTTGCCCAATCCGCTTTAAATTTTAGGTTGCTGCCGTCATATTTTTTCTCGCCTTGAGTAGCAACATCGAATGCATAAGCATTAGGGTAATCGCGTGACCAGCGCTCCAATGCCAAGCGCGCTTTAATATCTCCATTGCCATATAGTATGCGAGCGCTATATTTGTTCTGCGTGTAGTCGTTGTAGGCCACATAGTCGTCAGTGCGCCGTGTGCGGTCATAATCAAAATACAAAACCCAATCGGCTGATAGGCGATTGCGTAGCGAAGCACCTATGCCGTTATAGATATAAATAAGTAAGGGGTTAGCGCTGCTAAGAGCGCCCGATGCGTCGTGTGCATGGCGATCAGAAAAATCCTGCACTGCATGGTTATATGACAGCTTCAGCTTACTTGCCGAACTCACCTCAAACTCAAGGTCTGCGCCGACTTTCAAATGCGTGTTATCCAGTTGTGACACTACTACAGGGTCAGCAAAATCATTATCTGCATACTTACCCTTCACGCCGTAATCTACGCTGCCGACTCTATGCTTGTATTCTGCTTCGACACCAATGCTGGTATAACTGTAACGATCAGCAACCCCGGGTTTTTTGTCCAATCCCGTGTCGTGGTCAGTATAGGTCTGTTGGTGTTTTCCGACGAATATTCCATAAAAAATGGTGTCTTCCACCGCCCCTTTTTGCTCCAGAATATGCTCTTTTCCGCCACTTAAATCCAGGTCATACGCGTTAGCGCTTCTGGCGTTAGCACTGACATAAAAATCTCCTTTGAACGAGGCCGCTCCAATCAAACGGTTGCTTGCATTCTGATTGCTTGCTGATGTCACCTTCATTTCCAGAGGAACAAAAAATCCCGTAACAGTCTTGGGCGTGACAGGCGGATTAGGCACTGGCAATGAGACTGCATAATCTGTATAGGGCGCGCTGGGCGCTTGATAGATATTACTGTCGTAGCCCAGCCCGGTTGTAGCAGACCAAGTGGTATTCCCTTGCTGGCCTTTAGTTTCTGTAACTGCAACAGCCGTCAATGACAAGGACAGGGTGAAGATGAATAGTGATGTTTTAGGGAGCATGTGAAAGTACCTATCTTGGTTGATTAATCTATGCTTGCTTATGGCTTATCGAATTCTTGTATCTCATCCTCAACACCACGCAACTTGGAATCCAACTGTCTTGCCTTATCCAACTCGGCGCGGCCATCATCCATACGTCCTGCTTGGCGTAATGCGCGCGCCAGCTCAAGGCGCAAACGCGCATCAACGGGATCAGCGGCAACCGCGTTCTCCAAAATGCTTACTGCCTCGTCCGCATTTTTATCTAATAGCAGCGCTCGCCCTAAAAACCGCCAGGTCTTGGCATTACTAGGATCCAACGCTACTGCCTTGCGTAAGGCCGTTACCGCCTCGGCAGTTTGCTTACTCTCGATGTAAGCTCTGCCTAAATTGAACCATGCGACGGCATAAGATTCATCGCTGGCCAAAATTGTTTGGTAAAGTCGGATCGCCTCACCGTATTCTTTCAGTTTGGCATGACGCACCGCCAAGTTTAATTGCGCCTGATAGTAGTCCGGGCGGATGCTCAACGCTTTGCGATAAGCTTCCATCGCCTCTTTGTCGCGATTGCTATCGCCATAAATCACGCCTAAATTGAACCAGGCTTGTTCATAATCCGGGCGCAGACTTATCGCAGATTTAAAGGCCCTTTCGGCGAGTTCGTTTTTTTGCGCGTTATTTTTTTGGCGCAAATAAGTAATGCCGATGTTGTACCACGCTTCCGGGTATTCTCTCTTGGCTTTCAGAGCCGCTTGATAGGAAGCCAGCGCCGCCCCAAAATTTTTCTGGGCAGCATAGGTCAGCCCCAGATTAAGCAATGCCTCAGGATAACGACCTCCAGCCGACTTCAATGCTTTCTGATATTCGCTGATCGCCTTATTGTAATCCTTCTCTCCGTAGGCGACGCGACCCAAATTGAAATAGGCATCCGCACGGCTTGAGTCATGCTGCAGGATCCAATCAAATTCGCTGCGCGCATCTTGCCAGCGTTTGTCGGCCAGCAACATCAGCCCTAAATTGGTATGCGCCCGGACATACTGCGGATCGAATTGGATTGCCTGGCGCAAAGCCTGTTCCGCGTCACGACGTTTATGCTGCGCGTTCAGCACCGATGCCATGTTGACCAGCGCGGGCGAATAATTTGGGCTGAGTGCCAATATCTTGCGGTACTGCGCTAGGGCACGCACTCGCCCTTCTGTGGTATCAGGTTCCAGCGTCGCTAAAGCCACACGCGCTGCCAGATTAGCTGGGCGTAAACGGATAGCAGCTTCAAAAGCTTTGCCGGCCTTGCTAAGATCACCCAACTCGCGCTGCGCCAAACCAAAACTATATAAGGCGCGCGCCTTGCGCTCGCCGTTGGCCAGTTGCACCGCTTGTTCTAGCGCGTTGATTCCGGCGGATTGGTCACCCTGTTTAATTAACAAAATCGCTAGATTGTATTGTCCCTCGAAGTGCTGAGGTTGCTGGGTCAATAACGCACGATAGCCTTCCAGCGCCTCGCGGCTGCGTCCGCTACGGGAAAGCGCCAGCGCGTAGTTGAACAACACGCTGGTGTCGGTCGGATTGGTATTCATTGCTTGTTTAAAAAAATCGAGTGCGCGTGTGGCATCACCTTTTTTTAAATATAAAACGCCGAGATCATTGAGTGTATGTGAGTTGCGCTGGTGCGACAGCCTGGCTAAATAAAGCTGCTCAGCTTCCGGCCATTTTCCCTGCGCCATTAAAGCGGCAGCACGTTGTTGTTCGGGATTCGCACCGCTAGCAACGATGGGCTGTGATTCAGCTAAGGCAGTCTCGCCTTCGCTTTCCGATACGGAAGCGGTGACTGGTTGTATATCAATGACGGTCACCTCATCAGCATCATATTCAGCGCGAAACTGCACATACAGCAAGATCAAAAACAGCCCCAGAATAACAATGATCACGGGCACAAAGCTTTCTCGAAACAGGCGTAACCAACTTGAATTAGGCTCGCTCACGTCTGCCCTCTCTGGCTCATAGCTTGCAGCACTGCCAACATGCCGCGCTCGTTTACATTTTGTATTTCCAGACCGGGGCGCACATTAATTTCCAGCAGTTGTGGCCCATCCGGTGAAATTGATATATCCACACCCAGATATTTGAGCGGTACGGCGCGCGCCGCAAGCGTAGCCAATGTTATGATCTGCGGCCAAAATGGAAGGGTGCGACCAATCAGAGCAATGCCACTGTCAGGGTGCTGCTTGATCGTCTGCCCCAGAAAAAGCGCATGGGTGGTGACACCGCTGGCAAGATCAATTGCGACACCTAGCGCACCCTGATGCAGGTTGGCCTTGCCTTCAGATTGTCGAGTCGGAATGCGGGTCATGGACATCACCGGCATATCATCGCACATGATCACGCGCACATCGGCCAACCCCAGCGGACTCAATAGTTGCATGTCGGCATGTTGCACAATTCTGCTTTCGATAATGGCGCGGTCGCCCAGATCAAAAGAATAAATACCGAAAATAATATCCGAGATATGTTTTTGCAAATCGAATAGCGTGTAGATTTTACCGCTGATGCCCAACCAGTCCTGCCCACTACGACCGACGATGACGATGATGCCGTTGCCACCGCTGCCCTGGGCTGGTTTGATTACAAAATCTTGATAGGCATCGAGGTCGCGCCCCAGATCACGCAACTCATAAAAATAATTGTAGATGCGATAGGTTTGCGGCATACGCACCCCTGCGGCAATTAGCACCTCTTTAGCCAGTAGCTTGTCGTCCGCCAGCGGGAAGTGTTTGCGTTCGTTGCGGGTGTAGATGTAATGCAGATTGCGCCGGTTCATCGCCAGCACGGTTGCAGCGCGGGCGCGCGCACCTTTCCAAGCAGCTAAAAATGTTCCCAGTAATTTCATATGGGCAATTTCACCGGGGTAATTTCATTAGCACGATTCAGTATTAAACGGCGGAAGCGCACAAATTCCATCACTCGTATGCCTATCCATTTGCCCAGCCACAAGTTCAGCGCGATCACCACCAGCAACAATTCTGGAAACGCGAGTATCAGGCTTTGCATAAACAACGATTCCATCACCGCGTAACAGGCTGCAATCACCAGCATAGTCATCAACGTAATCTTGGCCACCTTGATTGCACCCTGTTCCGCTTCCATCAGCGCGATGCGCTCGGCGGTAATGGCGAGTATGGCAATCGGAAACAAGGTCATATGCGCCAGTTCAAACAGGCCAAGCTGCACCCCACCCACGGTCATCACCATCATCACGATCACCACCGTCGTTAGCATGATGGCCATTTTGGGCGAATGCAGTAGTTGCAACCAATCGAGTGCCCTACGCACTACTGCTGACACCAGCACAATCACGACAAAGCCGACCATCCCCCACAGCAAGCCAGTTTCACGCGCTGCCGAGGCAATCAGCGCCGGCAAAAATGTACCGAATGTCTCCAGGCCGATCACATTGCGAAACACCACGGTCACCAGCGCACCAAACGGCAGCATGAGGATAATCGTCAGCAGGTTTTGCGAGATGCCGACACGCTCGAAGAGCGCATATAAATTAGTGATATTCAGCATGGTCTGGCTTAGCGCAATCTGCACCGCAGGCTGCGGTTTAAGCTGCTTGGTGATATTAAAAAAATACTGGAAATTGACATTCGCGGTGTGCTTGAACAGCACCAGATCACCATAGTAAAGCGTCAGAAAATTTGCTGGAATCTCCGCAAAATGATCGTTGATGGTATCGAATGGCACCCAGTGGCCGCTGATATAGACTTCGACCCACTGGTGCGTGGTGCGCTTGCTGCCCTGCTGCATAATCAACCCACCCACTAGACGTGCTGGAATATTTAACTTGCGCGCCATCGCCACGAACAAGCGGCTTTTGCCATTGCAACTGGCTTCGCCGAGCTTGAGTGCGGTCAGTGCGTCGGTGTAGCCGGAAAAATTCCGGTTGGCAAGATTATCCTGCAAGTGGCGATGGATGCGGGTCACGGCATCCAGTATGGTCGGCTTGTCAGCAACCACGACACGGCGCAAGGCCGCTGCGATCTGTGGATCATCCTTCTGAATACCGGGTTCGGCCACCAGATAGGGGGCCAGCGCAGCAGGATAAGCATCTGGAATAATCAAATCCGCCGGCATATTGAAACGCACCGGGCGGGCGCGTACTTCGTAGGCATACAACACACCTTGTTGCCCGCGAACATTCTCAGCTTTCCAGAAAGCCTCACGATTTAATGCATCCGATTTAATCTCGGCGGTAAAAGCCCCAGAAGAATTTTGTTCGCTATCCACCGATTGACGGGCATCAGTTTTTGGCAGATAGGTATGGATATTGACATCTTCACCATGACCATCAAGTTGCATGCTGACTTCGACTTTGTAACTGGGTGCCGGAATCAGCCCCGCCAAGGGGTAGCCTAGGACATAGAGTTTATAAGCAATCACGCCGATTGGTAGCAACACCATCAGGGCGAGTACCATGACATATATGCTGCGCCGTGCTCCACCTGAAAGATTATTTGCCATCAGATATTAATAAATTCACTTTGATCTGATCTACCGTATCGAACGCAAACCAAACTCCCGCAAGTTTTCATTTAAGGGTTTCTTTATAACATTGGATTATCTGGCATAAGTCGCAGTAAATTGTGCTTTGCCTAAGCTGTTGGCATTCAACATAAAGCCTATCAATGCTGCGCTGGCATCTTCTGCAACGCCCAGCTTTTCAACTTTAAGTGCATAAACCGTGAACAGGTAATGATGGGGTTTGTCGCCTGCCGGAGGGCAAGCTCCGCCAAAATTGCGCTCACTAAAATCATTGCGACCCTGCATGACACCTGTGGGTAAAGATTTTTTAACCACCGCTCCGCCCGGCAAGGAAGTGGTAGTTGCAGGAATGTCATACACGATCCAATGCCACCAGCCGCTACCCGTGGGCGCATCCGGGTCATAAACCGTAACTGCAAAACTGCGCGCCCCCGCTGGTGGATCTTTCCAATTCAGCGCCGGAGAAAGATTTTCGCCGTTGCATCCAAAACCTCGATACACCTGCGCCTGACTCAGCGAACTCCCTGCCGTTATATCCGGGCTGGAAAGATCAAATGCGCTCGCGCTGTTAATAAATAAAAACGTCAAAATGATGCTAATAAAAATTCGATGCATAATGAATCCTTTGTAATAGATGCCACGATTTTACTTGCTCAACTAGCAGCCTACTCACCCAGCCACTCACTCACCAATCGACGGATAATCAGTATAACCTTTCTCACCTGGCGTATAGAACGTGCTGGCATCAGGCTGTGCAAGGGGGATGCCGTTTTTCAGTCTATGCACAAAATCCGGGTTGGCCAAAACAGGCCTGCCGAATGCGACCAGGTCGCCCTTGCCCGCCTTGATGTCCGAGGTAGCGCGTGTTTCATCGTAGCCGCCCGACAGAATAAGCGTACCGCTAAACGCATTACGAATTTTGGACTTTACCGCCGCAGGGACTTCAGGTGCGCCCATGGCGTGGTGATCCACAATGTGTATGTACGCCATGCCCAGTTTTGAAAATTCACTCGCGAGATGTTGATATAACGCATCCATGTCCGCATCCACTTGCGTGTCATTGAATGCGCCGTAGGGCGACAAGCGAATACCAGTATGGGCCGAACCTATTCGATTGCTTACTGCCTGCGCGACACGGATAGCAAAGCGGGCACGATTTTCGATAGCCCCACCCCACTGATCGGCGCGCTGATTGCTCGCGGTATTGAGAAATTGGTCTATCAAGTAACCGTTTGCTCCGTGTAACTCAACCCCATCAAACCCCGCTTCGATAGCCAGCGCAGCGCTGCTCGCATACTCTTCAATGGCAAAATTAATGTCAGCTTCTGTCATTGCGGCGGGGATGGGATAGGGCTGCATTCCCTGCTGGTCAGTCCACATCGTGCCGGACAATCTGATTGCAGAAGGTGCAACAATGCGCGCACCAGCAGCCATATTTAACGGGTGTGACACGCGCCCGGTGTGCATCAGTTGCACAAAAATACGCGCCCCACGCGCGTGGACTGCCTGTGTGATTTTGCGCCACGCGGCAGCCTGAGCTTGAGAGTAAAGGCCGGGAATCCGTGCATAGCCCACACCGTTTGGAGAAGGCGACGTACCCTCGGTAACAATCAACCCAACAGTTGAACGCTGCTCATAATAGGTGATCATCAAGTCGGTGGGCAGGTGTTCGGCAGTGGCACGACTGCGCGTCATGGGGGACATAACCATGCGATTTTTCAGATTTATTGCGCCGAGGGTATAGGTGTCAAATAATGATTTGCTCATACTGCTCTCCTTAAGTTGTGTTGATTTTTGTGGGACGCTATCAAATACGGGTGTGATATTATTCTGATCAGATATTTTTCATCAGTATGCACATTTATAAGCTATAGCATCCATTTATATACCGGACATCTCTAAAAAGGAAATGTGTATATGTCCGAGATTGCAAACGTCACGCAACTCACCCAAGCTCAAACACAGCCACCGTTAAGTTGGTATTTTGATCCAAAAATTTTGGAGGCAGAGCAGCGCGTGTTATTTGACCGTGGCCCAGCTTATGTCGGCCATGAATTGCTGGTACCGAATGTCGGTGACTATTATGCGCTGAACTGGATGGACAACGCCAAAATTCTGGTACACAACGAGCATGGCGTAGAACTGCTGTCCAACATCTGCCGTCATCGTCAGGCGACCATGCTGGAAGGTCGCGGCAGCGCGAAAAATATCGTGTGCCCAATACATCGCTGGACCTATCAACTGGATGGCAAGCAGATGGGCGCGCCGCATTTCCCGCACAACCCTTGTTTGCACCTGAATAAAACACCGCTGCAACATTGGAATGGGCTGCTGTTTTCTGGCCAGCGCAACATCGCAAAAGATTTGGCCAACTTACCCGTGCTGAAGGAATTGGATTTTTCTGGCTATATGCTAGACCGCGTGGAAGTGGACGAATATGCCTTCAACTGGAAGACTTTCATCGAGGTGTATCAAGAGGACTACCACGTCGGGCCATTTCATCCCGGCCTAGGGAAATTCGTCAACTGCGATGATCTAAGTTGGCAATTTGGCGACTGGTACAGTGTGCAGACGGTAGGCATCAATAATGAATTGCGCCGAGCCGGCAGTGAAATTTATGAGCAGTGGCAAGAGCAAGTGCGCCGCTACAACCACGGCGCGCTGCCCAAATATGGCGCGATCTGGTTGACCTATTATCCTAACATCATGGTCGAGTGGTATCCGGGGACGCTGGTGGTGAGTACCATCATTCCACGTGGCACTGAAGCCTGCACCAATGTCATGGAATTTTACTACCTCGAAGATATTGTTCTGTTCGAGCGCGAATTTGTCGAGGCAGAAAAAGCCGCTTATCGCGAAACCGCAAAAGAAGACGACATCATCTGCCTGAAGATGCAGCAAGGACGCAAGTCGCTCTACCAGCGCGGCATTGAGGAGGTTGGGCCGTATCAGTCACCGACCGAAGACGGCTTGTTGCACTTCCATGAGTTTTTGCGGAGGCAGCTTGATCCGCATTTGAAGTAACGAGTGGGTGCACTATGGATGCTGGTCGCCGGATTTCTGTTCGGCTGCATGGGTGTGTTTGTCAAACTCGGCGCGCATTATTTTTCTGACGTTGAGCTGGTTTTCTACCGTTCCTTCATCGGCCTGCTTTTGGTCTATGCACTACTCCATCAGCAGAAAGGAACGATCTTAACTACACATTGGCGTGGGCATTTATGGCGCGGCATTTCCGGCTCCATTGCGCTGATGCTGTTTTTCTACTGCATCACCGTGTTGCCTTTGGCCACGGCAGTCACCTTGAATTACACCTCACCCTTATTCTTAACTTTGCTGATTATGGCCATCTTCAAGGAGCGCCTGCATATTCCCTTGGCATTCGCCATCACACTGGGCTTTGTCGGCGTGGTGTTGCTATTGCACCCCACTCTGGAGCAAAATCAAATCATCCCCGGCCTGCTTGGACTCATCTCTGGATTTCTTGCTGGCATAGCCATGTTAAATGTCCGCCAGCTTGGCTTGCGCGGTGAGCCGGAATATCGTGTGGTTTTTTATTTCAGCCTGATCGCCGCGCTCATCAGCGGCATTGTCATGTTGTTTGGCACCCTGCATGCCATCAATTTAACCAGCTTTCTGATATTGCTTGGACTCGGCAGCAGCGCCACCCTGGCACAGTTGGCCATGACCCGCGCCTACCGCACTGGCAAGACCTTGGTGGCTGGCAGCTTGTCGTATAGCACTGTAGTATTTGCCAGCCTGTTCGGCATGATTTTATGGGGCGAGTCATTGTCTGTCAGCGGCTGGCTGGGCATGGCGCTGGTTATTGCAAGTGGCGTGTTAAGTTTGAAACTATCGTCCAAATTTTAGGCGGGACATTAGAGGCATCCTAAATTCAACACTGCATGTGATATTCTATGCTTGGCACATCGAGTGCATTGTTTCGTGGCATTGTTACGAACAATGCCACGCTTGTCGTACTCAAGATTAACAGCAACAGTAAAGGAAAGTCAGCATGTCTAATGTAGAAACTCTGGGCGCTTTGGAGCGCCGTCTTAATTCATCCATACCACAGCAACAATTACGCGGCGTGGTTGAAGCTCGCCTCAAGCGTCTGGGGCGTACCGCCAAGGTGCATGGTTTCAGGCCGGGCAAAGTGCCGCTTAAAGTTCTAGAACAGCAATATGGCTTGCAAGTACAGCAAGAGGCTTTGGGCGAAGCCTTGCAGCGTTCGTTCTCCGAAGCAGCGCAGGCCAACAGCCTGAAAGTAGCAGGCAACCCTGATTTTGAAGTAAAGACGGCTGATTTTTCTGCCGAGCAAATTGAATACAGCGCGACCTTTGAAGTTTATCCTGACGTTGTTCTTGGGAATGTAGCTAAGGAAAATATCGAGCGCGCAACTTACACCCTCAGCGATGCCGATGTTGACCAAACCATCACCACATTGCTCAAGCAACGCGCAGTGTTCAAAGTCTGCGATCGTGCCGCGCAAAACGAAGATCAGGTTTATCTCGATTTCAGAGGTACGCTGGGTGATCAAGTGTTTGAGGGCGGTGAGGCCAAGAATTTTTCAGTGATCTTGGGACTGGGGCGTATGTTGCCGGATTTTGAACAGGCCATCATCGGTATGAAAGCAGCTCAATCCAAGTCTTTTGACATGACCTTTCCCGATGACTATCACGGCAAAAATGTGGCGGGTAAAAAAGTAACCTTCGCTATTACCGTCCACTCGGTAGAAGCGCCACACTTGCCGCAGCTAGATGCTGAATTCGCCCAATCACTAGGTGTGAAAGACGGAGATGCGGGCAAGCTCAAGACAGAAATTCGTGACAATTTGACTCGCGAAATTGAGCGGAATCTCAAGGTGCGTAACAAAGATAGTGCTATGGATGTACTGCTCAAAATAGGTCAACTAGATGTGCCCAAGGTCTTGCTGGATTTTGAAGCGCGCAACATTATGCAGCAGACCGTGCGCGACTTAAAAGAGCGCGGCGTGAAGATACCGCCGGATTTGTCGCTACCGCAGGATATGTTCGTCGAACGCGCACAAAAGCGCGTCAAGTTGGGGCTGATACTGGCAGAATTGGTTAAGCTGCATAATTTGCAAGCCAAGCCGGAACAGATCAAGGCCTTGGTCAAGGAATATGCGCAAGGATTTGATCATCCTGATGAAGTGATAAAGTGGCATTATAGTGACCCGTCACGCTTGCAAACCGTAGAAAATTTAGTACTGGAAGATAATGTGGTCGCTTGGGTATTTGCTCATGCCAAAGTGGCCGACAAGGCTATGGAATTTAACGAACTGATGGGGAAAGATAAATAATGTATAGCGACACTTTGCGTAACCCCCGCTCGCAACATCCAGGTTCGCAAGACCATTGCGAACCAAAAAATTTAGGTTTAGTTCCCATGGTCATAGAAACCAGCGGGCGTGGGGAGCGGGCGTATGATATTTATTCACGCCTGCTCAAGGAGCGCGTGATTTTTCTGGTGGGACCGATAGACGATAACGTGGCTAATCTAGTGGTGGCGCAATTGCTGTTTCTTGAGTCGGAAAATTCGGATAAAGATATTCACCTTTACATTAACTCTCCCGGCGGCTCAATCTCAGCCGGCATGGCCATTTACGACACCATGCAGTTTATCAAGCCGGAAGTTTCTACGCTGTGCATAGGCATTGCGGCATCTATGGGCGCATTTTTGCTGCAAGCTGGTGCCAAGAATAAACGCTTTGTGTTGCCCAACTCCACCGTGATGATACATCAGCCTTTGGGCGGCTTTCAGGGACAGGCCACCGATATTGAAATTCACGCTAAATACATTCTCAGCCTGCGCGAACGCTTGTATCTCTTGATGGCCAAGCATACCGGTCGCACTGTTGAAGAAGTCGCACGCGACAGCGAGCGCGATAAATTCTTGACCGCAAGCGAGGCCGTTGAATATGGCTTGGTAGATAGTGTGCTGGATAAACGTGCTTAAAAATCTGGAATTAGGAGGTTTGAATGACGTTAGATAAAAGCAAGGGTGACAAGCTGTTGTACTGCTCGTTTTGTGGCAAAAGCCAGCATGAGGTACGCAAACTCATTGCCGGACCCTCTGTATTTGTGTGCGATGAATGTATTGATCTATGCAACGACATTATCCGCGAAGAAGTGCAGAGCGGCGTGGTCAACAAGGCAGACAAAACTGATCTGCCAGTACCCCACGAGATTCGTGCGCGGCTCGACGAGTATGTGATCGGTCAAGAGCAAGCAAAAAAAATTCTGGCAGTGGCGGTATATAACCACTACAAACGCCTGAAAAGCAACGACAAGGATGGAGTGGAGTTAGCCAAAAGCAACATCTTGCTGGTTGGCCCAACTGGCTCCGGCAAGACCCTGCTGGCGCAAACCATGGCTCGTCTGCTCAATGTTCCATTTGTGATGGCCGATGCCACCACTTTGACCGAAGCGGGCTATGTGGGTGAGGATGTCGAAAATATTATTCAAAAACTGTTGCAAGCTTGTGACTACGATGTAGAGAAAGCGCAGCGCGGCATTGTTTATATTGATGAGATAGACAAAATCTCACGCAAATCGGACAACCCTTCCATCACCCGCGATGTTTCCGGTGAGGGCGTGCAACAGGCACTGCTCAAATTGATAGAGGGCACAAAGGCAGCGGTTCCACCTCAGGGCGGTCGCAAACATCCCAATACCGAATTTTTACAGGTTGATACAACCAATATTTTATTCATATGTGGCGGGGCATTCGATGGCCTGGAGAAAGTAATACGCAACCGCTCCGAAAAAACCAGTATTGGCTTCGGCGCAAGTCTTGCCAAACACCAAGACAGCAAGGAGGTGGGTGCGATATTACGTGAGGTTGAGCCGGAAGATCTGATCAAGTTTGGCCTGATTCCTGAGTTTGTTGGGCGGCTGCCGGTAGTTGCCACACTGGAGGAGTTAGACGAGGCTGCGCTGGTACAGATTCTAACTGAACCCAAGAATGCGCTGACCAAACAGTATCAAAAATTGTTCCAAATGGAAGGCGTGGAATTGGAATTTCGTGGCGGTGTTTTGCATGCCATTGCCAAGAAAGCTCTGGCTCGCAAGGGCGGCGCTCGCGGTTTACGCTCTATTCTAGAACAAGCACTACTGGACATTATGTTTGACCTGCCCTCCATTAATAATGTCAGCAAAGTTGTGCTGGACGAAAATACAATAAACGGTGAAATCAAGCCTATAGTCATGTATGCAGACGAACATAAGGCTGCCTAATATGCAACCTTGGCTTGCAATACAAGCTGGCTTGATTTATTAGAGTTACGCCCCATCTATAATACGCGACACACAGATTAACCCGAGAGAGTGAACCCTATCATGTTTGAACACGACATCAATACACCTGCTTTGGGTTTGTTTCCATTACTGCCTTTGCGCGACGTAGTGGTTTTTCCGCATATGGTCATTCCGCTGTTTGTTGGCCGCGCAAAATCCATCAAAGCGCTTGAATCCGCCATGGAAGCGGGCAAGAGCATTGTGCTGGTCGCTCAAAAAGCCGCCGCCAATGACGAGCCCTCAATGGACGACTTGTATCGCATCGGCAGCCTTGCCAATATCTTGCAGATGCTCAAACTGCCGGATGGCACAGTCAAGGTGCTGGTGGAAGGCACGCAACGAGCGAAAGTATTGCGAGTACTAGATGAAAAAAGTCATTTTGATGCCGAAATAGAACCCGTACCCGTTGGCGATGATTACGGTAATGAGGCTGAAGCCATGCGTCGCACATTGATTAATCAATTTGACCAATACGTCAAACTAAACAAAAAAATCCCGCCAGAAATTCTGACCTCGCTGGCCGGCATAGATGATGCCGGTCGTCTAGCCGACACCATCGCCGCACACTTGCCACTCAAGCTGGAACAAAAGCAGGAAGTGCTGGAAATTTTTGATGTACGCAAACGGCTTGAACATCTATTGGGTCTGCTGGAAGCCGAGTTAGACATTCTGCAAGTAGAAAAGCGTATTCGTGGACGTGTCAAACGCCAGATGGAAAAAAGCCAGCGCGAGTATTACCTGAACGAGCAAGTTAAGGCCATTCAGAAAGAACTGGGTGAAGGTGAGGAAGGTGCGGATATTGACGATCTGGAAAAAAAGATCAAAGCCGCACACATGCCGAAAGAAGCTCGAGCCAAAGCGGAATCCGAGATGAAAAAGCTGCGCCTTATGTCGCCCATGTCTGCCGAAGCAACAGTGGTGCGTAATTATATTGACGTGCTGGTCGGCCTGCCGTGGAAAAAGAAAACCAAGATCAACGCTGACTTGAAACACGCCGAGCAAGTTCTAGAATCAGATCACTACGGATTGAATAAAGTCAAAGAGCGCATAGTCGAATATCTTGCCGTGCAACAACGAGTAGAAAAAATGAAAGCCCCGATCTTATGCTTAGTCGGCCCACCCGGTGTCGGAAAGACTTCGCTAGGGCAATCTATCGCACGCGCAACCAATAGAAAATTTATGCGCATGTCTCTCGGCGGTGTACGTGATGAATCAGAAATCAGGGGGCATCGTCGTACCTATATCGGCTCAATGCCGGGCAAAATTTTGCAGAACATGTCCAAGGTCGGCGTAAAAAACCCATTATTTTTACTGGACGAAGTGGATAAAATGGGCACGGATTTTCGTGGCGATCCTTCCTCAGCGCTCCTGGAGGTGCTGGATCCAGAGCAGAACAATACATTCGTTGACCACTATGTTGAGGTAGAGTATGACTTATCTGATGTAATGTTTGTGGCAACAGCAAATAGTATGAATATCCCTGCTCCGTTGCTGGATCGTATGGAGATTATTCATGTATCAAGTTATACCGAAGACGAAAAACTCAATATTGCCACGCGCTATTTGATACCCAAAGCATTAAAAAATAATGGCCTCAAAGGGGAAGAAATTTCAATTTCCGAAAGTGCTATCCGTGACATTTTGCGCTACTACACCCGTGAAGCAGGCGTACGTTGGTTGGATAGAGAAATTTCTAAAATATGCCGCAAGGTAGTGAAAGCGCTGTTGCTCAAAGGTCGTGACAGCAGGGTAGTGGTGAATGCGCGTAACTTGGATAAATACCTCGGTGTGCGACGCTATAGCTATGGCATCGCGGAAAAGCTCAATCAGATTGGACAGGTAACGGGATTGGCATGGACAGAAGTTGGCGGCGAGTTGCTGACTATAGAAACCGCAGTGTTGCCTGGTAAAGGAGTCATTACCCCCACCGGAAAACTGGGCGAAGTGATGAAGGAATCAATTCAGGCTGCGCTGAGCGTGGTGCGTAGTCGCGCACGGAGCTTGGGTATCCCTGAAGATTTCTATCAAAAAAATGATTTGCACATACACCTACCTGAAGGCGCAACCCCAAAAGATGGGCCGAGTGCGGGGATCGGAATTTGTACGGCCATGGTATCTGCGCTGACCAGAATTCCAGTGCGTGCCGATGTAGCGATGACCGGCGAAATCACACTACGTGGCGAGGTGCTGCCAATTGGCGGCTTGAAAGAAAAATTATTAGCAGCCCAGCGTGGTGGCATCAAGGTTGTTTTGATCCCGGAAGAGAACACCAAGGATCTGGTAGAAATACCTGACAACGTAAAAAACAAACTGGAAATTTATCCGGTCAAATGGATTGAACAGGTGCTGGAATTAGCGCTGACACACAAACCTGAGCCCTTGCCGGAAGTTGACCCCAAGCTCAACCCCATCCCGGTAGCGACCGAAAATCACAGTGCAGTTGTAATCAAGCATTAGAACGGTCTTCTAGGATTATATAAATAAAAAAGTTTTTGAATCGCTTGACCAAGCTCACAGCCCTTGATATAAAGCTGTTGCAGGGTTTCCCTGCATTTTTCAACCAACTTAACAAAGGGGATGCGTAGATGAATAAGTCTGAACTGATTGACGCAATTGCAAAATCTGCTGATGTTTCCAAGGCAGCGGCTGGACGTGCGCTTGATGCCACTGTGGAATCCATAAAAAAAGCTATGAAAAAAGGTGACATGATTACCTTGGTAGGCTTTGGCACATTCTATGTCGGCAAGCGCGCCGCACGAAATGGCCGCAATCCGCGCACTGGCGCGACAATTAAAATCAAGGCAGCAAAGGTTCCAAAATTTCGCGCTGGCAAAGGGCTGAAAGATGCTGTAAACTAGTCGTCTCATTTGGGTGCTTAGCTCAGCTGGTAGAGCGTCGCCCTTACAAGGCGAATGTCGGGGGTTCGAACCCCTCAGCACCCACCAGCTGTTTAGATTTTGGAGTGGTAGTTCAGTTGGTTAGAATACCGGCCTGTCACGCCGGGGGTCGCGGGTTCGAGTCCCGTCCACTCCGCCAAACTATGAGTTTTTCCGTAAACAATATGCCCGTACGTTCAGAGCGGTCATTTTTTAATCGCGCATGAAACAGCCGGTTGTTTACAGACAATCTCTTAAGACGAATGCCAGATTTAAGGTGAACGAGAGTTCGCCTTTTTTCATGTTAACTAAATAAATTAATCGGATAATTTTATGTTTGACTTTGTACACGAAAAAAGACGGTTTGTTCAAGTTGTGTTGGTTATTATTATCCTGCCATTCACATTTTGGGGTATGGATTCGTTTAACAAGTCAGGCGATGGCGACCCGATGGCCACTGTGGGCAATGAGGAAATTAGCCAACAAGATTTTGATTTAGAGTTGCGCCAACAACAGGACAGTATGCGTGCGGCAATGGGCAACGCTTATAACCCGGCGATGTTCGATACACCAGAAAAAAAACGGGAAGTTTTGGATAACCTAGTAGAAAAACGCATGTTAATTTTGCAAGGTCGCACCGCTGGGTTGACCGTAAGCGATAAATATCTCGCACAGACCATTATGGGTTTCAAGGAGTTGCAAACTCCTGAGGGAAAATACGACAAAAAACTTCTGGAATCTCTGCTACGGAATCAAAATCGTTCAGTGATCGCCTTTGAAGCACATATAGTAGATCAATTGCGTATGCGTCAAATGACTGAAATTTATTTTCAGAACGGCTACGCATCTCAAGAGGTTGCAGATAATTTAATGCGCTTGAATGAACAGCAGCGTGTGGTTTCTGTAGCGCAAATTGATCTAGCTCCCTTTCTTGCTCAGGCAAAAATTGACGACTCTGCAGTAAAAAATTATTACGAGTTAAACCAGAATGAGTTTCAGATTGATGAGCAAGCGCGGGTGGAGTATGTAACCTTCTCTGCCGAAGCATTGCAATCCCAAGTAGTCGTTGATGAAACTGACTTAGAAAAATATTACGCTGAACACCAGCCAGAATTCGGAACTCAGGAGCAACGTCAGGCGACACACATCCTGATTTCCGTGACGCCAGAATCATCAAATGAAGCCAAGCAAGCCGCCAAGGCTAAAGCTGAACAAGTATTGCAGCTGGTTAAACAGTCGCCAACAAAATTTTCTTCCTTAGCCCAAGAATACTCTCAAGATCCCGGCTCTGCCGCTAAAGGAGGTGACCTTGGCATGTTTGGTCGCGGCATGATGGTTAAGCCGTTTGATGACTCGGTGTTTAATCTCAAAATAGGGGAGATTAGCGACTTGGTACTATCAGATTTTGGCTACCACATCATCAAACTGCTAGCCGTGTCGCCCGCAAAAGTTTCACCTTTACACGAGGTGAGAAATGACATCGCGCAAAAAATAAAACTGCAAAAAGCCAATGATAAATTTGCTGAACTGGCCGAGAAATTTAGCGATATGGTTTACGAGCAGAGCGACACTCTCAAATCGGCGGCAGAGATGGTAAAAGTTCCTGTGCAGCAAAGCGCTTGGCTAAACAAGAAGCAGCCTGGGTTAGCACCTTGGACTGATAAAGCGCTGCAAGCAGTATTTTCTGAAGATGTCTTAAAAAACAAACGCAATAGTGCCGCTGTTGAAATCGCACCGAATACCTTAGTTGCAGTGCGTTTACTGGAGCATAAGCCAGCCAGCATCAGGTCATTGGCAGAGGTCGGCGGGGGCATTTATCAGAAACTACTTCGCCAACAAGCTATTGAGCTTGCCACCAAACAAGGTCAGATGTTACTGGAGAAATTGCAACATGGTGAGCAGGTTAATGTGGGATGGATGGCCCCAGTGACTATGACACGTGCAAACCATGCAGGCATGAATAATGATTTAGCTCGTAAGGTATTCCAGGTCAGCGGGAATAAATTTCCGATCTATACAGGCATCGAAAATACGCAAGGTGGCTATATGCTGGCAAGAGTGGATGAGATTAAAGATGTTGCCGGTATTGATAGCGCAAAACGTGACGAATCCTTGCAGCAAATTCGCCAACTCACTGGAGATGCTCTGTACCGAGCCTACCTAGCGGACTCCAAGAAAAAATTGGACGTTACCATGAAAGATTTCGCCGCAAGCGAAATCCAGTAATCACTTTTTCAACCAAGCAAACTGTACTACTTTAAGTAGAAAACCGATTCACCTCGCGGATAAAATTACCACCGCGAGGCATTGGACAAACACACATAACCATCGCACAACAAATTGAGCCCTACGACGTAGGGCTCAAATCAAATCCACCTGCCATTCCACTTTCGCACTTTTGATGAGCAGGACTATTACTAGAATTCAGTAAGTCCCAGTGAAGTAGTATTGAATCCGCCATCTACATAAGTGATTTCGCCAGTGATGCCACTCGCCAAATCGCTGCACAAGAAGGCGGCGGCATTGCCTACTTCTTCGGTGGTAACATTGCGCTTGAGCGGCGCATTTTCTTCGTTGTAGTGCAACAATTTTCCGAAATCAGCAATGCCTGCGGCGGCCAGAGTTTTGATCGGTCCGGCGGAAATGCCATTGACGCGGATGCCGCGGTTGCCCAGATTCATTGCCAGATAACGTACGCTGGCCTCCAGGCTGGCCTTGGCCAAGCCCATCACGTTGTAATGCGGCATGGTGCGTATTGCGCCGAGATAGCTTAAGGTCAATAGTGCGGCATTGCGTCCTTCCAGCATGGGGAATGCGGCCTTGGCCATGGCCGGAAAGCTGTATGCGCTGATGTCGTGCGCGATGCGGAAAGACTCGCGGCTTAAACCATCCAGAAATTCACCCGCCAGTGCTTCACGCGGCGCAAATGCGATGGCATGTACGAAGCCGTCAAATTTATCCCAGTGCAATTTGAGGTCGGCAAACAGCTTGGCTATATCTTCATCGCTGGACACATCGCAAGGGAACAGCAATGTGCTGTCAAATTCCTTTGCCAATTCACTGACGCGGTCTCGTATGCGTTCACCTTGATAGGTAAAAGCCAATTCTGCACCTTCGCGCCGCATCGCCTTGGCAATGCCATAAGCAATGGAGCGGTTGCTGAGCATGCCCGTGATTAAAATTCGTTTGTTATCCAAAAATCCCATGTTTTTCCTTAATGTGTCAATGAATGTGCAAATAAAAATATGCGCGATTATAACCCCACACGCACTACAGCACACTGTGCTGAATTTTTTTGCCGCTGAATTTTTTAATAGGCAAGCTTGGTTCATACTATAATAGACGCACTAAATTGTTCCCGGATTCTGCTCACGCAATGCTGGAAATTTGTAACCTTGCCTGTACCCGCGGCGATCACCTGCTGTTTTCCAACCTGAGTTTCTCGCTGTCGGCAGGCGAGTTGCTGCAGGTAGAGGGCGTCAACGGCAGTGGTAAAACCAGCTTATTGCGTACTTTGTGCGGATTTATGATGCCGACTGCCGGGGAAATCAAGTGGCGCGGGCAGAACATTAAAAAGCTGGACGAAGAATTTTATGCCGAGATGATTTATCTCGGCCATTTAAATGCGGTCAAAGATGAGTTGAATGCGCTGGAAAATTTACGCATAACTGCGGGGTTAACGGGTTGTGCGGTAGGTGATGAGCAGCTTGTTGCAGCATTACGGCGCATGGGTTTACGCGGTCGGGAAACTTTACCGGTCATGGTGCTGTCCCAAGGGCAACGTCGGCGCGTGGCGCTAGCGCGCTTGCTGTTCAGCAATGCGCCTTTGTGGATTTTGGACGAGCCGCTAACCGCGCTGGATGTGGGCGCAGTTGGATTGATGCAGGAATTGATAGGCGAGCATCTGGCGAATAATGGCATGGTAATTTATACCACTCACCAGCCGCTTGAAGTGGCGGGAATTACCACTCGGCGGTTATCGCTGTCATGAATAAGCTGTCATTGTTCGGGTTGTTGAGTTTGGTTATACGGCGCGATTTGGTGCTGGCCATGCGTCGCCGTTCTGATGTGCTAACCACACTAATTTTTTTCGTCATGGTGGTGAGTTTGTTCCCCATGGGTGTGGGGCCAGAACTCGACATGTTGCGTAAAATGGCATCTGGCGTGGTATGGGTGGCGGCATTGTTAGCTTCTATGCTGTCGCTAGGGCGCATGTTCTCGGCGGATTATCTGGACGGTACGCTGGAACAAATGCTCTTGGTGCCCCAGTCCTTGTCTATGCTAGTGTTGGGAAAGATTTTAGCGCACTGGATGGTGTCTGGTTTGCCGCTGGTGTTGATGGCACCGATACTGGGCTTGCAGTTTGATATGTCTGCCGAGGCTTTATGGGTGTTAATAGCGGGCTTGTTGCTGGGCACTCCGATATTGAGCATGGTCGGAGCGGTCGGTGCAGCGCTGACACTGGGATTGCGTGGCGGGGGGGTGCTGGTTTCTTTGCTGGTGCTGCCCTTGTGTATTCCAGTGCTGATTTTTGGGGCGGGTGCGGTGGAAGCGGCAATAACAGGTACAAGCGTGGCTTCAAATATCTCGTTATTGGGCGCAATTTTGGTGTTGGCACTGATATCCACTCCGTGGGTGACGGCGCAAGCACTGCGAATTTCAATGGAGTAAATCTTGGCTATAAACTGGTTTAAATATTCTTCACCAAGCACTTTCTATGGGTTGGTCGGCAAATTGATACCGTGGTTTGCATGGTTGTCCGCCATCTTGTTTGTGATTGGTCTGTATATCGGTTTCTTTGTGGCACCGACTGATATGACACAAGGCGAAGCCTATCGCATTATATTCATTCATGTACCGGTATCCATCTTGTCCATGTTGATTTACTTGGTCATGGCAGGCTACGCTGCAATGGGACTAATTTTCAATACGCGCTTATCTTCCATGATGGCTTCTGCACTGGCACCTACCGGCGCGCTGTTTGCCTTCCTGTCGTTGTGGACAGGTGCCTTGTGGGGCAAGCCAATGTGGGGGGCATGGTGGGTGTGGGATGCGCGCCTGACTTCGGAGCTCGTGCTGTTATTCCTTTACCTTGGTTTCATAGCCTTGCATGCTGCTATAGATGATCCGCGTCGTGCCGATCGCGCCGCTGCGCTATTGGCTATTGTCGGCTCGGTCAATGTACCCATCATCTATTTTTCTGTGCAGTGGTGGAATACCTTACATCAAGGTTCTTCGATCAAATTGAGTGGCACCTCCATGCAGTCAGACATGCAACAGGCATTATTTATCACTCTGCTAGCATGTTGGTTGTATGCGATTGCAGTATCTTTAGTACGTGTGCGTAGCATTATTCTGGAGCGCGAGCGCAACACCCAATGGGTGACTGAATTGGCGGAGGTGAAGCAATGAACTGGGCAGAATTTTTCGCAATGGGTGGCCGTGCTTTTTATGTGTGGGGCTCATATGGCATGGTGCTGTTTGTTTTTATCGTTGAAATAATACTGGTGCGCCATAGAAAAAATATCGCTGTGCAACAGTTACGATTAATGAAAAATGTTGGGGAAGAGGAATAACATGAAACCACGCCATAAAAAATTCGTATATATCATCGTTGCTCTCGCTATTCTGGGAGGCGCTGTGGGTTTGGTATTGTATGCACTGAAAAATAATGTCAGCTTGTACTTTACCCCAACTCAGGTGTTCAACAAAGAGGCACCGCAAGGCCGACATTTTCGTGTCGGAGGCCTGGTGGAGGAGGGGAGTATCCAACGTCAGAGTGATGGCCTGACCATGCATTTTAAGGTGACTGATACTACCCATAGCATGCTGGTGGTATACAAGGGCATCCTGCCAGACTTGTTCAAGGAAGGCAAAGGTGTGGTGGCGCAGGGTAAGCTGGGTGCTGAAAATATTTTTTATGCGGACGAAGTGCTGGCCAAGCATGACGAAAATTACGTCGCACCTGAAGCCAGTTATGCGCT
>JAYUTK010000012.1:0-3440 GCA_043755195.1 Gallionellaceae bacterium | reverse complement strand
GGCGCAGGACCTGGAGCAAGGATTTTTGTTGCTGACCGACCTGGGTAACACCACTTATTTGCAGGCACTTTATGATGCGCCTATCAGCACCGCGCGCGAACTTTACCTCGCCGCGACCGATGCGTTGATCACTATCCAGCTGGCCAGCCATGAAAACGAATTGCCGCCATGTGATGAAGCGGTGCTGCTACGTGAGATGCGACTTTTTCCGGAATGGTATATCGCCAAGCACATTGGAGTCACACTGACCGAAAAACAAAGTGCAGCGCTGGAAAATATTTTCCAGCGCATTGTGCAAAACAATCTTGCTCAGCCGCGCGTGTATGTGCATCGCGACTATCATTCGCGCAACTTGATGGTAACCGACCACCCTCTCCTCAATCCTCTCCCGCAAGCGGGAGAGGAGGCAAACGAAAAAGGCAATTTTCTGACCTGCCCCGGTATTCTGGATTTTCAGGACGCGCTTTATGGGCCGATTACCTACGATCTGGCTTCGCTTTTTAAAGATGCGTATATCAAATGGGAAGAAGCGCAGGTGCTGGACTGGCTGGTTATCTACTGGGATAAAGCGCGCCAGGCCGGGCTGCCGGTGCATGCTGATTTCGCCGATTTCTACCGCGATTTCGAATGGATGGGCGTACAGCGCCACCTGAAAGTGTTGGGCATATTTGCGCGGCTGTACCACCGCGATGGCAAGGATGGCTACCTGAAAGACCTGCCGCTGGTGATGGACTATGTGCGCCGTGTATGTGAACGTTATATTGATTTAAAACCCTTACTGCGTTTGCTCAACGAGCTGGAAAAAATGCAACCTGTCGCGGGTGTTTCGCCATGAGGATCATGCTACTGGCCGCCGGTCGGGGTGAACGCATGCGCCCGCTTACCGACCACACGCCCAAACCCTTGTTGCAGGTGGGCGGTAAGCGGTTGATAGTATGGCATCTGGAGCGGCTGGCAAAAGCCGGGTTGCGCGATATCGTGATAAACCATGCCTACCTTGGCCAGCAGATTGAAGACACACTGGGCGACGGCAGCCAGTATGGCGTGTACATCCAGTATTCTGCCGAGAACCCGGTACTGGAAACCGCCGGTGGCATTGCCAACGCGCTGCCGTTACTTGGGGGTGCGCCGTTCGCGGTAATCAACAGCGACATTTACTGCGATTACGATTTTGCGCAACTGCCGACGCAAGCTGCAGCGATGGCCGCACGTAATGACCTGGCTCACCTGGTGCTGGTGAGTAACCCACCACAACATCCGGCAGGTGATTTTGGCTTGAACAATGGCCGGGTGACCGAGGGCAAACCCAGTTTGACTTTCAGCGGCATTGGAATTTATTTGCCCCAATTATTTAGTCCCATTGCGCGCGGCGCGCGCGCCCAACTGGCACCGCTGTTGCGCGAGCAAATCGCATTGAGCAAGGTCAGCGGCGAGCATTACACCGGGCGCTGGGAAGATGTCGGCACCCCGCAGCGCCTGCAACAACTCGACAACGATTTACGCAAACCGCACAATACCCACCATGCCTAAACCCACTCTTTACACCAGTCGCCGCAACCGCCTCATCAGCCAGATGCAGCGCGGCATCGCCATCATCCCGACCGCTCCAGAAATGCTGCGCAACGGCGATGCCCACTACGCTTATCGCTTTGACAGCCACTTCCATTACCTCACTGGTTTCGACGAACCGGAAGCTGTGCTGGTACTGGTAGCAGGTGTCGCTTCGCAATCCATTTTGTTCTGCCGCGAAAAAGATAAAGAGCGCGAAATCTGGGACGGTTTCAGACACGGGCCGGAAGGGGCAAAAGAAACATTCGGCTTTGATGCCGCATTCCCCATCGCGCAACTGGATGACAGACTAACCGAGCTAATGGGCAACCAGCCCGCGCTTTTCCACCCGCTCGGTGCTCACGCCGCATGGGATGACCGCATCCTCGCCCTGCGCGCAAGAGTGCAAGCACAGGTACGCAGCGGCACCACCGCGCCCAATGAGCTACACGATATCCGCATGTTGCTGGATGAAATGCGCTTGATAAAAGATAACGATGAACTGACCATCATGCGCCGCGCCGCCGCCATTTCCTGCGCCGCACATAGCCGCGCCATGCGCGCCACCCGTCCCGGCAAAATGGAGTACGAAATTGAAGCAGAACTACTGCACGAATTTCGCACTAGCGGCGCGCAAGCACCCGCCTACACCTCGATCGTGGCGGGCGGAGTAAATGCCTGCGTGCTGCATTACATCGCCAACAACGCCGTACTTAAAGACGGCGAACTGTTGCTGATTGATGCGGCGTGTGAACTGGACGGCTACGCCACCGACATCACACGCACTTTTCCCATCAACGGAAAATTCAGTCCCGCGCAAAAAGATGTGTATGAAATGGTGCTGGCCGCGCAAGCCGCCGCCATCGCAGCGGCACGTCCTGGCGCACACTGGAATGAGCCGCACGACGCCGCCTTGCGTATTTTGGCGCAAGGCCTGATTGACCTGAAGCTGTGCAATGGCAGTGTGGATGCCGTGCTGGAAAGCGGAACCTACAAGCGCTTCTATATGCACCGCACCGGCCACTGGCTGGGCATGGACGTGCATGATGTCGGCGCTTATAAACTGGATGGCAACTGGCGCGCGCTGCAACCTGGCATGACCCTGACCGTGGAACCCGGCTGCTACATCCGCCCGGCGGATGATGTACCCAAGGCATTGTGGAACATCGGCATCCGCATCGAAGACGATGTAGCCATCACCGCGCAGGGCTGCGAAGTGTTGACCGAAGCCGCGCCGAAAACAGTTGCGGCGATTGAAGAGTTGATGCAGCGGCCATGAGCTCATGGCTGCGACAGCATTTATTGTCTTCCCGCGCCATGATAAATAAGTGTAGCGTCCCCTTATTTGCTTATTTTCCTTATTTGAGAGAAAAATATGGATCTACCTAAGTTCAACGAAACCTTTCTACCAATTCTTGAAATATTGAGTAATGGTGAAACTATTAGTGGTCGTGAGCTTGTTCAGAAGGTTGAAGAAAAATTTTATTCTAAATTGCCTGAAGAATTACTTTCACAAACCACAAGGAGTGGTGACAGGCTAATTGAAAATCGAATTACTTGGGGTAAGTCATATCTTAAAAAAGGTGGCTTGGTTCATTATCCCCAAAGGGGTCTTGTTCAAATTACGCAAAAGGGTAAAGAGGCAAAATCGAAAAGCTTGACTCTAGAGCAAGTTCAATCAAATGTAATAACGTTCTATGAACCAGAAAATAGTTTTTCTGCTCAAACGAATCAAATTAGCACTTCAAGCCCTCAAGATTTAATTGACAACGGTATTGAACAAATTGAATTAGGTCGCGGATTCAAGTTCGAAGTGCAACAACTGAGGGTTGCTTGGCGTAACGCACTTTCACCCCGAAGAATACTTCATATGGCGTTCTAAATCCCAGCAC